>JAEHDI010000292.1 GCA_016880505.1 Bryobacterales bacterium
ACCGAAGACGGTCGGCATCATCCACTGCGTGGGATCGCGAGACGAAGGCACGAACCGATGGTGCTCGCGCGTCTGCTGCATGTACTCGTTGAAGCTGGCGCACCTGCTCAAGGAGCACACGGACGCGGAGATCTTCAACTTCTATATCGACATCCGGACGCCCGGCAAAGGGTTCGAAGAATTCTACCAGCGGATGCTGAGCGAGGGAGTACACTTCATCCGCGGGCGCGTGGCCGAAGTTACCGACTGGGCGCTCGACCCGACCGAGGAGAACAAGCTGGTCCTTCGCGTCGAAGACACTCTGCTTGGCACGGTTCGCCGGATTCCGGTGGACATGGTTGTGCTGTCGGTGGGGATCGAGCCCCACGAGGACGCCCAGGACGTTCGCCGGCTGTTCAATTTCGGATGCGGGTCCGAGGGATTCTTCCTCGAGCGGCACCCGAAACTCGCGCCGGTCAGCACCTTTACCGATGGCATTTTCGTGGCCGGCTGCTGCCAGGGACCGAAGGACATTCCCGACACGGTGGCACAGGCCGGAGCGGCCGCGGCGGAGGCGCTAGCGCTGATCGACACGGGATTTGTCGAGCAGGAACCGAACACCGCCTATGTGATCGAAGACGAGTGTTCGGGCTGCAAGACCTGCGTTCCGATGTGCCCGTACAGCGCCGTTTACTTCAACGCCGAGACAAAGCGAGCCGGCATTCATCAAGTACTCTGCAAGGGCTGCGGCACCTGCGTCGCCGCATGTCCTTCTGGATCCATCAAACAGCATTTGTTCGAGGACGACCAGATCTTCGAGGAGATCGAAGGAGTTCTGACCTATGCCTGAGAACTACGAACCGAAAATCGTCGCCTTCTTCTGCAACTGGTGCACCTACCTGGCGGCGGACCTGGCGGGGACGTCGCGCATGAAGTACGCTCCGAACACGCGCGTGATTCGCGTGATGTGCTCGGGCCGCGTGGACCCGCAATTCGTGCTCGAAGCGTTCGCGAAGGGCGCTGACGGCGTGCTGATCGGCGGGTGCCACCCGGGCGACTGCCACTACCAGGAAGGCAACTACAAGGCGTTGCGGCGGTACTACCTGCTGAAGCGCATGCTGCGCGAGATGGGCATCGAAGAAGAGCGTTTCCGCCTCGAGTGGATCTC
Organism: Bryobacterales bacterium; assembly: GCA_016880505.1. GTDB lineage: Bacteria > Acidobacteriota > Terriglobia > Bryobacterales > Bryobacteraceae > JAEHDI01. The sequence goes on from JAEHDI010000292.1 coordinate 1,148, forward strand.
CGCGGCGGAGGGCGACCGGGTGCGGACCGTGGTCAACGACATGGTCCAGAAGGTGCGTGCGCTCGGGCCCCGTAAGATGAATCCCGCCATCGAGCCCGAGCTGGAGGAGGTAGCTGCGTCATGAGCGAGAAGGCAAAGGTTGCGTTCTACTGGTGCGCCTCCTGCGGCGGTTGCGAGGAGGCGGTGGTCGATCTCGCCGAGAAGATCCTGGAAGTGTCGGCGGCGATCGAGATCGTGTTGTGGCCGGTGGCGCTGGACTTCAAGCGCAAGGACATCGAAGCGATGCCAGACGGCGGGATCGTGGCGACCTTCCTCAACGGCGCGATCCGGAGCGCGGAGCAGGAAGAGATGGCGCACCTGCTGCGGCGGAAGTCCAAGGTGATGGTCGCGCTGGGTTCGTGCTCGCAGTTGGGAGGCATCCCCGGGCTGGCTAACCTTTGGGACCGGCCGACGATTCTCGATGCGGTCTACAAGGGGTCGCCGAGCACGGTGAACCCGGAGGGCACCACGCCGCAGCCCGAGTGCAACGACAATGGCCGGAGGCCCACACTGCCGGTGTTCTATAACACGGTCCGGACGTTGGACCAGGTGGTGGATGTCGACTACTACATCCCCGGGTGCGCGCCGACCCCGAAGCTGGTGTTGGACGCCGTCGGGGCGCTACTGAGCGGGAATCTGCCGCCAAAGGGCACCGTGCTGGCACCGGACCGTGCGCTTTGCGACGAGTGCCCGCGCCGGGACACGCGTCCCGACAAGCTGGAGCTCGCGGAGTTCAAGCGGCCTCACCAGATCATCGCGGACCCCGAAAAGTGCCTGCTCGCTCAAGGGCTGCTCTGCCTGGGACCGGCAACGCGCGGAAGCTGCGGAGCGCTCTGCACGAAGGGCAACATGCCTTGCACGGGCTGTTTCGGACCGACGAGCCGCGTCCGGGATTATGGCGGCAAGGCGCTGACGGCGCTGGCGTCGATCATCGCGGCCAAGGACGACGCCGACATCGAGAAGGTCCTGGCAGGGATCCCCGATCCGGTCGGCACGTTCTACCGGTACAGCCTGCCGGCATCCCTGCTGAAACGGAAGACATTGGAGGCATAGCTCATGTCGGTTGAAACTACTCCAACACGCCGGGTCACGATCGATCCGATTACGCGCCTGGAAGGTCACGGCAAGATCGACATCTTCCTGGATGACGCCGGTCAGGTGGAACGCGCGTATTTCCAGGTGCCGGAGCTGCGCGGCTTCGAGAAGTTCGCCGAAGGCAGGCCGGCCGAGGACATGCCCCAGATCACCAGCCGCATCTGCGGTGTCTGCCCGACGGCGCACCACATGGCGGCGACGAAGGCGCTGGACGACCTCTACCAGGTCGATCCGCCGCCGGCGGCAAAGAAGATCCGCGAACTCTTTTACAACACCTTCATGGCCGAGGACCATGCGCTGCATTTCTACTTCCTCGGCGGGCCGGACCTCGTGGTCGGACCGAACGCACCGGCGGCGGAGCGCAACGTGCTCGGCGTGGTGGCCAAGGTCGGACTGGAGACGGGTAAGAAGGTTATCGGCTTCCGGCGGAAGCTGCGCGACCTGATGACGCTGGTGGGCGGCAAAGCGATCCACCCCGTTCTCGGCTTGCCCGGCGGGGTCGCCAAGCGGATCACGAAGGAGGATCAGGAACAGTTCCGGCAGGTGGCAGGCGAGGCAGTGGACTTCTGCCGATTCACGCTGGACCTCTTCGACCAGGTGGTGCTGAAGAACTCGGATTACGTCAACCTGATCGTCTCGGACACCTACACGCACCGCACTCACTACATGGGCACAGTGGACGAGCGGAACCGCGTCAACTTCTACGGCGGCAAACTGCGCGTAGTTTCGCCAGAAGGGAAAGAGCTGCTGAAGTTCCTGCCGAAGCAGTATCTCGACTACGTGGCCGAGCATGTCGAACCATGGAGCTACATGAAGTTCTGCTACCTGAAGCCGATCGGGTGGAAGGGCTTCGTGGACGGGGCGGAGAGCGGTGTCTACACTGTGGCTCCGCTGGCGCGGCTGAACGTGTCGGATGGGATGCCGACGCCGCTGGCACAGGCGGCCTACGAGCAGTTTTTTGCCACGCTCGGGGGCAAGCCGGTTCACCATACGCTGGCTCTCCACTGGGCGCGCGTTATCGAGATGCTGTGCGCGGCGGAGCGCATGAAGGAACTGGCAGAGGATCCGGAACTCACCGATCCGAACGTGCGCAAACTGCCGACGGCGACGCCGAAGGAAGGCGTCGGCGTGATTGAGGCGCCGCGCGGGACGCTCATTCATCACTACCAGACTGACGAAAAGGGCCTGATCCGCAAAGCGAACCTGATTGTGGCCACCCAGCACAACGCAGCACGAATGGCGATGAGCGTGGAAAAGGCCGCAAAAGGATTCGTTACCAGCGACAACATCTCCGACGGCGTGCTGAACATGGTCGAGATGGCGTTCCGGGCGTACGATCCCTGCCTGGGCTGCGCGACGCACTCGCTTCCGGGCAGCATGCCGCTGTTCGTCCGGGTGCGCGACGCGAGCGGAGGCACGACGGCCACGTTGCGGCGCGACAACGACGGAAGCGTGCACAGAGATTGAGCCACTCCATGGCGGGCAGAGTACCTCCAAGGCTGAAAGTTCTTTGCCTGGGAAACGAGATCCTCGGCGACGACGCGTTCGCTATTCGCGTCGCCGGGCGTCTGAACGAGTTGTCGATCGAGGGGGTGGAGGTCGTGACGTCGGAGGCGTCCGGCTTCCACCTGCTCGACGACATCCTCGGCGCCGGCTACCTGGCAGTCGTGGACGTCATCGAAACGGAGAAAGCGCCGCCCGGAACGCTGTACGAGTTTCGCGAGGACGACATCTCTCCCCTTCCCGGCGAGTTCCCGCACGGGATCGGCTTGTTCCAAGTCCTGGCTCTCGGCCGGAAGCTTGGCCTGGAGGTTCCGCCGGAGGTGGTATTCCTGGCGGTGGAGCCTCACGACTGTCTGACCGTGGGCGGTGAAATGCATCCGGCCGTTCTGGCGGCGGTACCGAAAACGGTGGCGCGGATTCAGGAACTGGCGTCGGTGGCCTAAGCCCTCACGGAAGTTCTTCAATCAAGCGATCGATGTCGTCCGGAGCGATGTAGAAGTGCGGTGACACCCGAACCCACCCCTGGCGGGCGGCAGCCAGAATGCCCTTCGCCTTCAACTCCCTCACGATCAGACGGCTGTCTACGTCTGTGCGGCGGAAACAGACGATTCCGGCGCCATTGCTCGCTGTCCTGCGGCCAAGAACCTGATAGCCCTTGGCGGTGACCCCCTGGACAATCTGATCGCCCAGCAACTGCACGGCAACGGCGATTTTGGGGACGCCGACCGAGAGCAGGAATTCGATCGAGGCCCGCAGGCCGAAGCAGCCCACTGTGTTAAGCGTCCCGCACTCGTACCGCCCGGCATCGGTACGGAGGGTCATGTCACGGGACTCATAGTCGCTGTGATGCGCGAAATTCGTCCAGCCGATCATGGGCGGCTCAACGGAGTCGAATAAGTTCTTGTGAATGTATAGGATGCCACACCCTTCCGGGCCCAGCAGCCACTTGTGCCCGTCCGCCGACAGAGCGTGGATCCGGGAACTGCGGACGTCAAGCGGGAACGCACCGAGGCCCTGGATGGCATCGACGAAGAACAGGCAGCCTCTCAGGTTGCAGATCTCGCCGAGCACTTCCAGGTTGATGCGATGCCCGCTGAGGTACTGCACGTAGCTGACGGCAAGCAAACGGGCGCCCTTGCACGCCCTGTCAATTTTGTCGAACGTGTCGAACACAGAGAGCCACTCAACGGTAACACCCTGCGCCTCCAACCGTTTCCAAGGGAAGTAGTTAGCAGAGAACTCCTCGGTAAAGGCGACGATTTTGTCGCCCTGCCGCCACTTCAGACCTGAAGCCAACGTGGCGATTCCCTCCGACGTATTCTTGACGATCGCGATTTCGTCCCGGCTGGCTCCGATCAGGCGGGATGCGATCGCTCGCAGCCCTTCGTAGGTCGCCAACCACGAATCGTAGTGGTAAGAACCGAATTGAAGGGCATCCTCCGTAAGCCGCGACATCGCGTCGGCGGCTGGCTTACATATAGGGGCGACTCCGGCATGATTCAGGTAGACCAACCTTTCCGTAACCGGGAAGCAATGCCGAAAGCGCTTCCAAAGTGGAACCTCTTCGGATTCCGCTGCTTTTTCGTAACCCATCAAGACAAATATACGTTAAATGAGGTGTGGGACCGGGGCCCCTCCACAGTGACGGGTACTATAATGGGTCTAGCACTCTGGGACCAAGGAGGATCGCGATGACGGGCAAGCTCAAAACAGCGCTGGCCATCCTCGTGGCGGTGTGTGTGCTGATTCCCACCGCTGCAATCGCCAAAGACAAGAAGAAGGACCCGGATGAGATCGGCAACCGGGACGTCGGCAGAGGTGTAAACTTTTACTCGCTCGAGAAAGAGATCGCCCTCGGGAAACAGCTTGCTCAAGAAGTCGAGCAGCAGGCGAAAGTGGTGGATGACCCGACCATCGGCGAGTACGTCAACCGGGTCGGCCAGAACCTTGTGCGGAACTCTGATGCAAAGGTTCCATTCACGATCAAGGTGCTCGACAGCGACGAAGTCAACGCGTTCGCACTGCCTGGCGGATTCTTCTTCGTGAATTCAGGACTGATCCTGCGGGCCGAGAGCGAGTCGGAATTGGCGGGCGTGATGGCACACGAGATCGCGCACGTGGCGGCCCGGCATGGCACGCGACAGGCCTCTCGCGGCCAGCTCATGAACATCGCTTCCATCCCCCTGATCTTTATGGGCGGATGGACGGGCTACGCCATCCGGCAGGGAGCCGGCCTGGCGATCCCGATCACCTTCCTGACGTTCTCCCGTGGCTTCGAGGAAGAGGCGGACCTGCTCGGCTTGCAGTATCTCTACAAGACCGGTTACGATCCGACGGCATTCGTGGACTTCTTCGAGAAGATTCAGACGCTCGAAAAGAAGAAGCCGGGGACGATGTCCAAAGTTTTCTCGACCCATCCGATGACAGACGACCGGATCAAGACTGCGCAGAAAAACATCCAGGAGATCCTGAAGGCGAAGCCGGAATACGTCGTCAACACCTCGGAATTTAACGAAGTGAAAACGCGGCTATCCGCAATGCACAACCGCCGCAAGGTGGACGACAAGGATCTGAACCGGCCGACGCTGCGCAAGGCGCCGGGCGGGAGCACCGCGCCGATCGAGGATGACAAGTCGAAGGGGAAGGACAAGGACCAGCAGAAAGAAGACCCGGACGAGCGCCCGACGCTAAAACGGCGGGGCTAGATCCGTCTGCAAAACCGAAAACGCCCGTGGCCCGAGAGTGAGTCAGGGGCGTTTTCATTTTGCACGCGCCGTGTCAGTTCACAAACCCAAGCTTGCGGAGAGTCTCGGCGGCTGGCACGGGGTCGACATTGGGGAAAGATGCCCGCTGGCGACCGTTCTCCAAGGCCACGCCGAACGGCACGTCCACAAACGAGAACGTACTCTTGAGTAAGTCGACATCGGCGGTGACGACGCCTTTCAGACCGGTCTCCCGCATGAAATCAGGCCCAAACTGGGCCAGTTGTGTCACAACGCCGACAATCTTGGTTTCCCCCCAGTTCAGCTTCGCCAACTCGCTGGCGGAATGGTTGCAGTGGGAGCATTCGGGGTTAAAGAAGAAGAGGAACACTCGGCCCTCCCGCAGGGGGAAAGGCTTCCCATCGACCACGACCGCTTCTGGCGCCAGAACACCGGACTGGCGCGTCAAGTGAATGCCGAGCGAGACTAATGCGAAGACACAGACCGCCCCGAGTATGATCGATGCGCTACGCAGGCCATGTGAAGGCCGCACCCACCATCCCGCTAGGACCGCCATCGCCAGCATGATCGCGTCGCCGATGAAGAAAGCCGGACCGACGGCGCGCTTGACCCAAGGGAAGCAGTTGCAGTCTTCTCCCCGCAGGTCGTTGTAGAGGACACCGATGTAGATCAGAAACGCCACCAGCATGAGGCCGGTGAGCCAGGCGCCCCAACGGCGAAAGCGGGGCACGAAGAGCAAGACACCGGCAAACACTTCGGCGATGCCGAAGCCAATCGCAGTCGGAAGACTGAGCACGTTCGGGACTTTCGCCTGCGCCATTCTCACCGCGGCCGCAAGCGGATCGGTGACCTTCCAGACACCGGAAACGATGAACAGGATCGCCAGAAGCACCGCCGAAATCGTGCTGACCAACGTTTTCCACGCGGGCCATTGTAAAGGGGCAGACTCGTCGACGGCGTGTGCCATACTGTCGTGCATGTTCCTTATTCTAGTCTCATTGGCAGCAGTCATGGCACCCACCGAGACCGCCGATTGGCTGATAGAAGGGGCACGGATTTACACCGCCGAGCCTGGAAAGCCGGTGGCTTCGGCCATCGCCGTCAAAGGCGGACGAATCCTTGCGATCGGGGACAATCTTTCGCGCCTCGCCGGGCCGGGCACACGCCGCATCGACGCCGGCGGCGCGGCCATCATTCCCGGTCTCATCGATTCGCACGTCCACATGCTGGGGCTGGGGGAGAGCCTGGAGAATCCTGACTTCCGGTATGTGCGCACAGTCGAGGAAGTGGCGGAGACGGTGCGAAAGACCGCCAGCGGACGGGCTCGGGGAGAGTGGATTCAGGGGCGCAACTGGGACCAGACCAACTGGGGCGGGAAGTTTCCTACAGAGGAACCCCTCTCGCGAGCGGCGCCGGATCATCCTGTGTTTTTGACGCGCGTGGACGGGCATGCGTCTTGGGTGAACCGGAAGGCCCTGGAGATCGCTGGCATCACCGCGAAAACAGCCGACCCGCCGGGCGGCAAGATCGTCCGCGGCGAGAACGGCGAGCCGACTGGAATCCTTGTCGACACGGCGCAAGGCTTGGTGGAGATTCCGGATCCGACCGATGAGCAGGTCCGCCGCAGACTCGAGCGTGCAGCCCGGGAATGCGCGCGGCTGGGGATCACCAGCGTTCATGACGCCGGTGTCGGCGCGAGGGAACTGGCTGCGTACCGGGCGCTCATCCGCGAGGGGCGGTTGCCGGTTCGCGTGTACGCCATGATCGGCGGCGAGGGCCCGCTGTGGCGCGAATACCTGGAACGCGGACCCGAGACCGGCGACAGGCTGACGGTTCGCAGCATCAAGTTGATGGCGGACGGGGCGATGGGCTCGCGCGGCGCGGCGTTCTTCGAAGCCTACTCGGACGACCCTGGCAACAAAGGGCTGGTGATATTCTCTCGACAGGACGTGGAGCGCGTGGCGCGGCAGGCGGCCGGGAAGGGATTCCAGGTGAACACCCATGCGATCGGCGACCGGGCGAACCACGATGTGCTGGAGGCATACCGGGCCGTGCTCGGAAGCAAGAACGACAAGCGATTCCGGATCGAACACGCGCAGTGCGTGGCGCCGGGGGACTTCGGACTGTTCGGCAAATACTCGGTGATCGCTTCGATGCAGGCGACACACGCAACCAGCGACATGCGTTGGGCAGAGGCGCGGGTGGGGCCGGAGCGCGTGAAGGGGTGCTACGCTTGGCGGCGGTTTCTTTCGATCGGCGTGCCGTTGGCCAACGGTTCCGACTTTCCCGTCGAGGAGCCGAACCCGCTGTGGGGGTTTTACGCCGCTATCACGCGTCAGGACCGCGATGGAAATCCGAAGGACGGATGGTTCCCGGACCAGCGAATGACGCGCGAGGAGGCGCTCAAGAGCTGGACGGTGACAGGCGCCTACGCAGCGTTCGAGGAAAAAGAGAAAGGATCACTCGCGCCGGGAAAGATGGCGGATTTCGTGATGCTGTCAAACGACATCATGCAAATAGCGCCACCGGAGATCCTAAAGACGCGGGTGCTGATGACGGTGTTGGGCGGCGCAACGGTTTACGCGGAAAAGCGCTGACTGTGTTCGCTACCGCCGAGCGAAGAACTCCCTGGCGGCTTCGATCGTACGCGTGATGTCTTCATCCGTGTGGGCCGCAGAGAGGAATGCGGCCTCGAATTGCGAGGGTGCGAGGTAGACGCCGCGGTCGAGCATGAAGCAGAAGTAGTCGCCGAAGCGCGCGGTGTCGCAGGTCTTAGCTGAGTCGTAGTCCGTGACCGGCTGATCGGTAAAGAAGTACGTGAACATCGAGCCGACGCGGTTGACGGTGATTCCGCGGGGCGCCGCCTCCTGCAACCGTGCGCCGTTTTGCTCCAAAGTGGAATAGACCTCGGGGTGGGCCTTGAGGTAACGCAGCATGGCGAGACCGGCGGCCACAGCCATCGGGTTGCCGGAGAGCGTACCGGCCTGGTAGACCGGTCCGAGCGGCGCAATCTTCGCCATGACGTCCGCACGCCCTCCGTAGGCGGCAATCGGAAGGCCCCCGCCGATGACCTTGCCGAGTGTGGTGAGATCAGGACGGATTCCGAAAAGCTGCTGCGCGCCGCCCCAAGCCACCCGAAAACCTGTCATCACCTCATCGAAGATAAGCAGTGCACCGTACCGTTCGGTGATCTCACGGAGAGCCGCGAGGAATCCCGGCTTCGGCGGCACGCAGCCCATGTTGCCGGCGACCGGCTCAACGATCACGGAAGCGATGCGCGCGCCGTGTTCGCGGAAGGCCTGCTCGACGGCCTCGGCCGAGTTGAACGGCAGCGCGATGGTAGTGTCGGCGAAGCTTTTCGGAACGCCGGCGGTGTCCGGAAGCCCGAGCGTCGCCACGCCGGAACCGGCCTTCACGAGCAAGGAGTCGACATGCCCGTGATAGCAGCCCTCGAACTTGACGGTCAGGTCGCGGCCCGTGAAGCCACGGGCGAGACGGATGGCGCTCATGGTGGCTTCGGTGCCGCTGTTGACAAGCCGGACCATCTCGATGGCAGGGACGGCGTCGCGGATGGCTTCGGCAAGTTCGATTTCGCGCTCTGTGGGCGCGCCGAAGCTGGTGCCGTAGTGCGTGGCCTCCTCGAGCGCGGCGAGGATGGCGGGGTGGCGGTGACCGAGCAGCAGCGGACCCCAGGAGCCGACGTAGTCGATGTATTCGTTGCCGTCGGCGTCAAAGATGTGCGAGCCTTCGCCACGGGCGATGAATAGCGGATTGCCTCCTACGCTGCGAAAGGCACGGACCGGCGAGTTCACCCCGCCGGGAATCGACTTCTGGGCGCGGTCAAAAAGGGATTCGGAGGTGTGTCGGCGCATGGCTAAGTTTCGCTGGGGACGACGCGGCTGAGCAGGAAGTTCATGGCCGTCTCGAGCAGGGTTCCATGCAGGTTGCTGAGGAGTCGCCGCTTGAGGTCGAGATAGGGCTGCGTGCCGGCGAAGAGATCCTGCATCAGTTCACAAAAGCGGGGACTGCGGCGCATGATTTGGACCATGCGGTTCGGCACGCTGTCCAGCAGGAAGCGGCCCAGGAAGACGCGGCGCGCGAGCGAGGCGCCGAACTCGAGGTCGGCTGCGAAGTCGCGAGTCAGCATGGCGCGATAGGCGACTGCCATGGTCTCGGCAGAGTGCCGGCCGGAGAGCACGACCTGGCTGGCGAGGTCGCCGGAGCGCATCGCGTAGTAAAGTCCCTCGCCGGTGATCGGGTCGACGAGGCCACCGGCATCGCCGACAGCGATCCATCCATGGCCGGCGACACGGTTGTTCCGCCAGCCCGTCCGGGCGAGCGACGGCAGCAGGTGGCTATAGAAGATCGCGTCTTTCCAGGAGATGCCGCGCTCCCGCATATAGGCCTCGAGGCGGGCGCGTAGTTGATGGGCCGGTTCACCTTTGCCGCATATGCCGACTGAGAGGTGGCCGCAGCGCGGGAAGACCCAGATGTAGCCCTCCAGTTGCGGAAGGAACTGGATGTCGATGTGCTCCTGGTCCGCCTGGACGTAGTAGCCGAGGGCGAGCATGGTGTCGGCGGCAGTGAGCCGGGTGCCGACGTCGCGAAGCGGGTTGCGCGCGCCAGTGGCGACGACGCAGAAGTCAGCCTCGACGTCGCCGTGGTGCGTGGAGAGCCGCCAGCCCCTTCCGGTGGGCGTCATGCCGAGGACCCGGGCCTGTTCGATCTGAGCACCGGCGCGTTCGGCCCGTGCGAGCAGCATGCGGTTAAGGTCGAAACGGGAGTAGACAACAAGGGGCTTGCGTAACGCCATCTTCGCTACTCCTGCGCCGGGCGCGGCCAGTTGCGTCAGGGTGACGAACTTCTTCGGTGTGTCGTTTTCGATGAGGAAGGGATAGCGGCTATAAGCCTTGTAGGTGAGACCGCCGCCGCAGGGTTTTTCCCAGGCGAGTTTCTCGTCGAAGACAACGGTTTTGACGCCGCCCGCCGCGAGGCGTTCGGCGGCGAATGCACCGGCAGGACCACCACCGAGGATGGCGACGCGCTTCATTTAGGGGCTTCGGAAGGCTTAGCGCCACCGACCGGCGGGTGGCCTTGCGGCATTTGTCCGCCGGGGGCCGGGGATCCCGCGGCTCCGTGGGGCATGCCGCTTTCAGATCTGCCCTTGACGACCCAGCGGCCACCCTTCCGCTCCAGGGTATAGTTCATGGTCATCGACTGGCCGGGATCGCCGCCCTTAGAACGGAAGATGACGGTAGCGTCGGCTTCGTCCTTGCGAAACGACACTGCGGAGACATCGACCTGCATGGAGGCAACGTTGAGGCCGGCGCGGTTGACGAGGTGGTCAATGACAGCCTGCCGCACTGCTTCTTTGTTTTCGACGCCGCGATTGCACCCGGCAAGCAGTACGATGCCCGCGATGAAACAGAGAACACGAGAATTCACAAGACGATTATAGCCACACGGCGGCGGGTTGGCGGGATAGCCCATAATCCGTCCATCCATCAGGATTTGAGCCGGGACCACATCACGGAACACGGCGTGGCATCATATTCCCCATGGACTTCATCTCGGGGAACATCGGCTGGATCGAAGTGATATGCGGGCCCATGTTCTCGGGCAAGAGCGAAGAGTTGATCCGCCGCCTGCGCCGGGCCATGATAGCCCGGAAAAGAGTGCAGGTCTTCAAGCCGTCTCTGGACACCCGCTTCTCGGAGGACGAGATCGTCTCGCACGCCGACGTTCGCATGAAGTCCGAGGTCGTCCTGGATGCCGCCGAAATCCTCTCGCGGATGGACTGGCGTACCGAAGTAGTCGGAGTCGACGAGGCCAACTTCATGGGACCTGGGCTCATCGAGGTTGCCGGGCGTCTCGCGGACAGCGGAAAGCAGGTGATCGTCGCCGGTCTCGACACCGACTATATGGGGAGGCCGTTCACGCCCGTTCCGGAGCTTCTCGCTCTTGCTGAGTCGATTACCAAGACCCTCGCTATCTGTGTCCGATGCGGCAATCCGGCCAAACACACCCAGCGGCTGGTAAATTCCGATGACCTCATCGTCGTCGGAGCCGCCGGCATGTACGAGGCACGGTGCCGCCGCTGTTTCGAGCCGGGCGTCCCGAAACAGGAAGTGCTCGAGTTTGTGCGCCTCCGCCGCGCGGCCGAGGCGGTGAGCGGGCTGGAAAAGTAACCTGAATCCGCAGTAAACTGAAGTGAAAGGTAGTTATTCGGCTCTCCAGTCGGGAGGAATCCAACCACTATGGAAACGGACGAAATTTACGGCTCTTCCGGTCGCACCTCGAAGATCCTCTTGCCTATCCTTTACGGAGCGGTGATCGCGCTTTCCGCAGCCACCGTCTACCTCTTTGTGCAGCTCGACAAGATGAGGACGGAGGTTACCCAGATGCGGGAGTCCGTTCTGAACGAGGTAACCAACTTGCGCGAATCGTCGTCCGTCACAAGCGAAACAAACCGGCGCCACCTCGATTCGTTGCGGGAACAGCTTGAGGCGGCACGCCGCAACGCCGCCGTCGCCGCCGGGCAAGCAAAAACCGAGGCGCAGCGTCATGCGGACGAACTCGCAAAACGTCTTGCCGAGGAGCAGCAAAAGCAACAGCAGGCGGTCCGCAGTGAGATCTCAGCGGTGCGCCAGGCTACCTCGGACGCCAACACGAAGATCGAGGACGTGTCCAAGGACGTGACGAATGTCCGCTCCGAGGTCTCTACGACCAAGTCGGATTTGGACAAAACCATTGCCGAGTTAAAGACGGTGCGGGGCGACATGGGCGTCCAGAGCGGTCTCATCGCCACCAATTCGAAGGAGCTGTCCGCGTTGCGGACTCTCGGCGAAAGGAACTACTTCGAGTTCAACATCACCCGGAGCAAAGAATACCGAAAGGTTGGCGACATCTCAGTTCGGCTCACGAAGGCGGACACAAAGCGCAACCGCTACACCGTCGAAGTGCTCGCCGACGACAAGAAGGTCGAAAAGAAGGACAAGAACGTAAACGAACCGGTCCAGTTTTACGTTGCGCGCGCACGCCAGCCGTACGAGATGGTAGTGAACGAGGTTCGGAAGAACCAGATCGTGGGTTACCTGGCCACTCCCAAAGTCCAGACGGTGCGCTGACGACCCTTCCGGCAACATTTGCGGGGAGCCGGTAATTCCTACTTGCTCCCCGGAGCGTTCTCTTCCGCCATCTGAGCTCTAAGTTTCTTTGCTCCAATCACTTGAAGCCTTCACATCGTTTGGCATCCAGCTTGCGTTCTTATGGTGCGAGGTGAGACCCACAATGAGTGAACTGACCGAGACTCGCACGCCTTCCCGAAGTGGGGGCAACATTCAAATCCCGATCCTATTCGGATTGGTGATCGCCGTGGCAGCCGCGACGGCGTATCTGTTCTTCACGGTAGACGGGTTGAAAACCGACCTGCACAGCATGCGGGAATCCGTCCTCGCCGAGCTCGCCAAAGTCCGCGAGACGTCGTCTATTAGCACCGCCTCCAACCAGCAGCATCTTGATGAGCTGCGCTCGGAATTGGAGAACACCCGCAAGCAGGCGGCGATGGCGGCGGGTCGCGCCAGGACCGACGCTCTGAAACATGCAGAACAACTGGCAAAACAGATCCAGACGGAGCAGGCCCGGCAGCAGGAGATGGTCAAGACGGAACTGACCGAGGTCAAAGAGGCCGCCAGTACGGCCAATAACAAGATCACTGACGTTTCCGGCGAGGTGACGAACGTCAAGACCGAAGTCGCATCTACCAAGTCCGAACTGGAAAAGACGATCGCTGATCTGAAAAGTGTCCGTGGTGACTTGGGAGTCCAGAGCGGGCTGATCGCCACCAACGGTCAGGAACTGGCAGCGCTGAGGACGCTCGGGGAGCGCAACTACTTTGAGTTCAACCTCGCGAAGTCAAAGCAGCCGCAACGGATCGGTGACATATCGGTCGTCCTGAAGAAGACCGATCCGAAGCGCAGCAAATACAGCATTGACGTCCTCGCCGACGATAAGAAAGTCGAGAAGAAGGACAAAACGGCCAACGAGCCCGTGCAGTTCTATGTGGCCAAAGCCCGGCTTCCGTACGAAATCGTGGTTAATGAGGTGCAGAAGGACCGCATTACTGGCTACCTGGCGACCCCCAAGGTTCAGATCGCAAGAAAGTAGCTTCCCTCCAGCGAGTGGAGTGTGGGTTGAGGAGATCCCTGAGGTGGGCCCGCACGACTCAGTCAATCGAGGGGAAGGCCGGAGACAAGCAGCTTCTCCGGCCTTTTTACTTTTACTTCCACCCTGTCGCCGAGGGAGAGGTTTCCTTCCAGCGTCAGCGTGTAGTGCGATCGCATCACCTCGAAGATCCGAGGCCCCGGCGGCGACTTCGAATCCCGCTGCAAGTCTCGAAGATTGAATGAAGCGCCACCCGTCTGGCGGGCCAGGTTCTCAAACATCGATCTCTCCTGTCCCACAACATACACCGGGTAAATTGAGACTCCGTTCCGCCGTGCCAGACGCAGTACTTCGCGCTCGCTGACCCGGCTCGGGCCCTCGACCCCTGTCGTCAACAGCACGATCACACGGCGGAATGTGCTCGCCTGGAACCCTCCGTCGATGGCAGCGTAGATCGCGTCCAGCAGGCGAGGGGTGTTGCCGTACTTCACCGATGAGATCGCCCGGCCGAGCAATTCCTGGCTGGCGGTGAAGTCCTGGACCAGGTCGGCGGACGAGTGAAAGGCGACGATCGCCATCTGCTCCTTCGGCTGCAACTGCGCGACCAGATTTTCGGCGACGGGCTGAACCGCCCCTCCGAGCAGGCTGGTATCGAGCAGCAGCATCACGTCCATCAGGCCGGACGCAAATTCAGCCGACTCCACTCGCCGGGGCGCGCGATCGTCGAGCACAATAAAGTCGTCGGCTTTCAGCTCGAGCACAGGCCGGCCCGACCTCTTCTCAACTACTGTTACTACGATCTTGGTGGCCGCCGTACACGGCACCGTAATCGAGGCCACTACCGCCAAAGCTATCCACCGCAACATCGTTGCTCACCCAGGGGGTCCGAGACCCCGGCTAAGAATCGGTTTTCTCCACTAGACGGTCAACTCTCATCGCGTAGATCGCCAGCTTACCGTCGCGGTCGCTCTGAAACACAACCTGTTGGCTGTCCGGCGTGAAGACAGGCGTCACCCGGTTCGGGTCCGAGGCACGGTGCTCGCAGAGCGTCAGCTCGCGGTGCGTGACCCTCAGCATCAGCAGGAGGTAGGGCGAAGCCTTGCTCCCGCTCGTACCCACAAAGACCGATGCGTCAGCGTTCAGTCCGAAATGCACGAACTGGCTGGTCTTCGAGATGAGTTCGTCGCTATTTGAATCCGGCGTGTGCTCTCGCAGTGAGTTCAGATCGCGCCGGTCTTCCGGAAAATTCAAGTAAATGATCGACTTCCCGTCAGGCGACCAGTGGACCGGGCCGAGGCCGCCGGGAGCGGTCTTGAGCGGACGGTTCTGCTGTCCGTCGTAATTGACCAGCCAGAGAGCGTTACCACCCCGCCGGTACAGCACACCGGATCGGCGGGGCCTCGGAACCGGATCGCTCATTACCTCACTGGATTCCGCGACCGTCACCGCGTCACCTTTCGCAATCCCGACGATGCGCAGCCGGCAGGTATCCGCCTGCATCTCCATGAGAAACGCGTGTACGCCGTCACCGGACACGCTGAAACCCGCGCCGCGCCGCCAGCCGTCGGGGACACGGTAGATCTCGCGGGAACGCCGGTTGGCGACGTTCAACTGCCGCAGCGAGACGCCGTCGAAATAGCAGCAACTGCGCTCATCTGGCAGCCAGGTCAGCGAGCTGGCGTCGAGGCCCGTAGCTTCGGTCAATTGCACCGATGCTCCGGTTTTGAGATCCATCTGGAAGCCCTGTAGCGATCCGCCGCGGTCGCAGGCGAACAGGAGAGCGTTTCGCTTTTTCGCAAAAGCGCGCGCGTAATAGTGGGGCAGGATGCTGGAGTACGACGGATCGGTCAGCCGAAGGACTTCGAACTCGGTGGCACGGTCCAGGAAACGAACCCGATCCGAAGGAAACGGGCGGCCAACATCCGCCGCCACCGGCAGGCTGACTCCTGCAAGGCCAGTGAGTAGGGCTCGTCGTGTCCACCCGGCAGGCCGGCGGCCCTTGCCTTCCATATCTGCCATCGTAGCATGCGGTCCGCGTGCGTCCTCAGCGGTGGCTGGCGCGGTAATGCGCTTCGAGCAAGTCCAGTCCGAAGTCCCCCTCGAAGTCCCGCCACACCGAGTGAATATGGTTGGCGTTGTTTTGGGTATTGTCGTACTCCACCAAAAATACCGGGGCCTGAATCCGGTAATAGTGCGGTTCGCCACGCGCCGTGCCGCCGGCCCAGGCAAAGCGAATTTCTCCTCCCGCCTGGCGAATCCTCTCCATCCGGGCGTCAGCCAGTTCCGCCGGCAGATTCTCGGCGTACTCGCGCAGCAGCGCCTCCAGTTTGGCCCGTTGGGCTACCGTCATCCGCGCCGCCGGCAGTCCACTCGGTTGTCCCGCGAGAGCCGCCTTACGCGAAGCCGCCGTCAGGATGTCGCCATAGGCGGTCTTGTCGACGATCACCGCCGCGATCTGCTCTTCCCGGAAGCTGGCCAGCAAATCGCGCGCGAGATCCTCCTCCCGCGACAGCGCTCTCAGCCCCTTCCGCGGACCCGACCGTACCTCGGCTGGATTTGCGCCGAAAAAGGTCGGGCCCCCGGCAATGCTGCCGCCGGCAATCGTGAAGTTCAGACTCAGGTGGTGCCCCTCCACACGGTACCCCCAAGTGCCGCTCTCGGACGGACGGCCGAAGACAGTGAAGAAGTACCCGTCAGGGTTACGGCGCTCCCCGCTGTCGTTCTCGACTGCCCTCAGCACTTCCTCGAGGCTCATGATGGTCGTGGCTTTGACGTAGCCGCGCTGGCTCAGCCCCGCACTGAGCAGCGCGTGTGCGAGGTGCTTCTGCTCCGGTGTCATCTCTCGAAGCGGGATCCCTTTGCGTGCCCTGGGGATGTAATGCCAGTTGAACCGTTCCTCGTTCTCGAAAGCCAAAGCGGCTTTTATGCGCTGGTCGGGAGTGAGAGCTGCAAGGAAGGTCTCCGCTGTACCGGTCATCACTGGAATTACGGAGGTCTTGCGGCCCCCCCAAGCCACTAGAACCGCTGCGGAACAGACGGCGAGCAGACGAACCAGCCCCGCGTCCATAGGGGCCTCCTTGGTTTTACCGGCCAAGCCGGGCTAATGATTCCCAGAATTTAGAAAGGAAAATCCTTCGTCGCGTTCTTCGCGAACGCCGACTTCGCCAGGAAGCTGTATGGGTTTACCGGGTTATTTCCGACCCGGACTTCGTAATGGAGATGTGGAGCCGTCACTCTTCCAGTTGCGCCCAGCGCCCCGACGGTTTCTCCTCGCCGAATTTCCTGCCCATCGATTACGTCGATCCGGGACAGGTGCGCGTAGTACGTGCTCATACCGCCACCGTGATCCACCACAACCAGCTTTCCGTATCCCGCCGAATACTCCGCGTGCGTCACTATGCCGTCTGCCGTGGCGCGAATCGGAGCTGCGTACGGCGCCCCGAGGTCAACACCGGCGTGGAACCTTGGCTCTCCCGAAAACGGATCGCTCCTCTGGCCGAACGACCCGATCAACCGGCCATCCACCGGCCAGATGCTGGGCCGCATATTTGTCAGCCAGGCGCGGGAGTAGGTCCTGTTGAATCGGGAAAAGCTGGCGCTCTTCAGAAAGTTGTACTGCTCCAAAGACTCAGAGAACGTCGGTACCAGGCGGCCCTCGCCGGCGATGTCCGCTGGGCCATCCACCCGTTGTTTGATTCCGAACGCCGTCGACACCTCGCTGGCAAACAATTGCAGCGTCGCCAGTTGCTGTGTCGTCTGATCGTGAACTTTCTGCAACTTCTGATACCGCGCGCGCAACGACTCCGCCTCCGTGCGCAGTGAGTTGTAGTTGGCAACCTTCCAGAGCATGCGCGCGTAGCTCGAAACGAATCCGGCCAGGGAGAAGCACCCAACCAACGCGAGACCCAGCACTACGTAGAGAACTTGGTGGGGAATGTGAACGCGGCGGAGCCTGCCGTGCAAAGAATGTGCAAGTACGACTATGAAATAAGGCTGATTCATTCGTCTCCTCGGGTCGAACCGCTGCAGCATATCAGCCCAAAACGAAATCACTACCGCTGGCAGGCCAACCGAAGGACTATGATTTACAAGCGAAACTGTAACTTTACCAGCAGCCCGCCCGGCCTGTCAAGCCCAAACTGCGCTGCGGGTGTCCGGGCCGAGTGGTGGCGTCATCCGAACGACGATTTAGTACCAGCTAGACGTCGTTGAGTTCTAGTACTTTAGGCGGCTGAGTCTCGGTCTCCGCGTACGTCGTCTCTCGAATTGCACACGCGCACGGCCATCGGAGACGTCGGCTCCTTGGCTCTGTAATATATTAAAAACAAAAACGTTATTGCTCATAGCACGGTTGGCACCACGGAGGGGGCTTCCGTTTTTTTTCTCCATCGAATACCTGAGAAAACACCCCCGGCGCAACTCTCTATCACCGCGCCCGATTCGGAGAGAGCGCTCGGTCTTGGATTGACTCGGCGGACGCGCAAGAGTTAGGCCGGGACACAAAGACCGTCGAAACGTTATCCTTCCGTGGAACCGGTCCAGCCGCAGGGCAGAGCCGGTTTTCGTTCTCTTGAGGAGGGGAGGGCCCCTCAGGCCCCGCGTTCCGAACGCGCCTCGGAGCGCTTCCGCACCTCAATGTTCAGCCGCTTGATCTTCTGGTTGAGCGTTGAGAGGGGGACGCGGAGGCTCTCGGCGGCGTCGGTCTGGCTCCAGCTGGCCGTCTCCAGGTGCTCCATGATTACTCGCCGCTCGTAGTCCGCCACGATCTCAAACAACGATGCGTCCGGCGGCAGGCTGCCACTGTCGTCGCGCCGGATCCGCATTCCTCCCGCCTGCAGCAAGTACTCCGGAAGCACGCTCACCGGCACCACCTGTCCGGCGGCGAGGACCACCGCACGCTCGACGACATTCTCCAGTTCCCGCACGTTTCCCGGCCAGTTGTGGTCGATGAGGAACTGCATCGCCTCCGCCTCGAACCGGAGGAGAGACCGGCCGTTTGACGCGAGGAACTTCTCGTTCTCGCGGCAATACTTCGTGAAGAAATAGTCCGCCAGCAGCGGAATGTCTTCCTTCCGCTCCCTGAGCGCGGGCAACGCGAGGTTGATGACGTTGAGCCGGTAGTACAAGTCCTCACGAAACCTTCCGTCCTCGACCAGTTTCTTCAGGTCGGCGTTCGTGGCGGCTAGAATCCGGACGTCGACTTTCATCGTCTCGGTGGATCCCAGCGGCATGAACTCGCGCTCCTGAATCACCCGGAGCAGTTTTGCCTGAGTTTCCGCGCCGATCGTACCGATCTCATCAAAGAAGATCGTTCCCCGATCGGCAATCTCGAAGTATCCTTTCCGGGAAGCGATCGCTCCGGTGAAGGCGCCCCTGACATGGCCAAACAGCGTGGATTCGAGCAGGTCTGGCGGCAGCGAGCCGCTGTTCACCGCGACGAACATCTGGTCGGCTCGCGGTGAGTTCGCGTGAATCGCCTTGGCGATCAGTTCCTTGCCGGTGCCCGTCTCGCCGGTGATGAGAATGGTCGACCGGCTCGCCGCCACCTGAGCCACCAGGTCGAGCACCCGAAGCATGCGCTCGCTCTTGCCGACGATGTTCGGGAAGCTGTAACGCTGCTTGAGCGCCCGCTTGAGCTGGGTGTTTTCGCTCTCGAGCCGCCGCTTCGAGATCATCCGTTCAATCTCGATCAGCAGCTTTTCGTTCTTCCAGGGTTTCTCGAAGAAGTCGTTGGCGCCGGCCTTTAAGGCCTCGACCGCCGTCTCCACCGAGCCGTAAGCCGTAATCAGAAAAACCGGGATCTCCGGATCGCGCTCCCGAATGTCGCGCAGCACGTCCATTCCGGACCGATCCGGCATCATCAGATCAAGCAGCAAGAGGTCATACCCGCCGCCTTCAATCTTCCGGATTCCCTCACCGCCGTTCGATGCCAGGTCGACCTGGTACCCCTCGTGGAAAAGGAGAAACTGAAGGCTTTCCCGGATGTCCGCCTCGTCGTCGACGACGAGAATGCGACCTTTGCTGGCAGTGGATGGAATGCCGTTGGCAAGCGCCTTTTCAGGCATTTACTGCCTTCCTGACGGCGGGAAACTCCAGATGGAACCGCGTTCCTTCACCGAGCCTGCTATCGACTTCGATCACTCCCCCGTGCTCCCTTACAATGCCGTACGTAATCGAGAGTCCGAGTCCCGTGCCCTTTTGGACCGCCTTCGTCGTAAAGAACGGATCGTAAATCCGGTGAACGTGCTCCGGAGCGATGCCCCGTCCGGTGTCGGAGACCTCGACCTCCACTCCATTTTCTCCGTTCCACGCGCTGACTGTCAGGACGCCTCCCCGCTCCATCGCGTCGCGCGCGTTCAAATACAGGTTCAGGAAAACCTGCTGGAGGCGGCCAGGGTTGCCTCGGATCGGCGGAAGGGGTTCTTCGAGATTCATCGCGGTCGAGACGCCCGATTTCTCGAACTGGTGCTGGACCAGCGAGAGCGTCTCGCGGATCACCTTCCCGAGATCGGTTTCGATGAACTCGGTCGGCGATGTCCGGGAGAAGTTCAACAGGGAGTTGACGATCTCGCTGGCGCGGAAAGTCTGCCGTGCGATTTTCTCCAGCAGCACCGATTTCTGTTCGTCGCCCGCGATCTGCTTGGCAAGCATCTGCGCGTATGTCGAAATTACCGCCAACGGTGTGTTGACTTCGTGCGCCACGCCTGCGGCAAGCAACCCGATCGAGCTGAGCTTGTCGGCTTGGACAAGCCGCCGCTCCAGATCGGCGCGCTCGGTCACGTCATCGAACAGGATCAAGCGGCCGATCCGCTTTCCTTCCCGGGAAAACAGTGGCGCGATGGCGATGTTGACAGTGACCTCCGCCGCGGTTTCCGGGGCCGGCTCGTCCGCGGCAGACTCGCCCCGGCCTTGGTCATGCGTTTGACCGTTTGTCCCGTTGTCGCCGGCGTCGAGCACCGCAATCCGCAGACTCGGGCGGAATGAGAACTTCGAGATGTGATGGATCCCGGTTTCCTCCCGGGCATGGTCGAACTGCGTCAGCAGTTCGGCCGGGAAAAGCACGGCCAGAGGCTGCGCGACCGCCATCTCCCGGGGTATGGAGGTCAGGGCCTCCATTTGGGTGTTCCAGCTTTCGACTCTATCCTCCAAGTCCACCGCGAGAATGCCGACGTTGATCGACTCGACTATGTTTTCGTTGAACTCTCTCAGTCGCTCGTTTTCTTCGACCTTCCCCTGGAGTGAGCTGTAGAGCTGGGAGTTCTCCACCGCGATCCCGACATACCCCGCGAGGGTAGCCAGCAGTTCCAGGTCGTCGCTGGTTAGAAAGTCGCCTTTGTCGGTGCGGCCGACGCCCAGCCAGGCGACCGTCTTTCCTCGCACTTTGCACGGCAGGTAATATGTCAGGTCCAGCTCTGCGATAGTCTGGCGCACGGGCACGGGCAACCTGCGGGAAACGATGTCCAGCGGGTGCTTGGTCCGCTCGAAGAAAAGGTAGGGCCCGTCAGGAGTGGATGTCAAGAACCGCAGATCCAGCTTTTCGGTATCGCCCGGCCCCCCGCCGGGCCATCCAGCCGTCATGTGGAGCCGGAATCGCCCGGTGCGTTCGTCCTCGAGGAAAAACGCGGCCCGTTCCACGGAGATGGTCCGCTGAATCCGGTCCGCCACCGAAGCCAGCATCTGGTTCAGGTCGGTTTCCGAGCTCAGTTCACGGGCGAACTCGACTAGCGTCCGGCGATAGTCGTACCTGTCCCGGTAGAAGTAGTACTTGTCAAGTTGGTCCTTGATCCACGCCCGTATCGGCTGGAACACGAATGCCGCAATCAGAATCAGGAGACCGGCCGCGGTGGGACTGATTTCTTCGAACTTTCCCAGAGAAAAAATCAGGCCATAAAAGATGCCAAGAATGCACAGGGTCGCAAGTGTGTAAGCATACCCCTGCTGGAAAATGACATCGACATCCATCAGCCGGTATCGCAGAACCGCATAGGTCCACGTAATCGGAACGATTGCCAGCGCCAGGACGGACAGCTTCATCCAGGCCCCAGGAACTGCGCCCAGCGTGTAAGGAGCCGCGCAGAAAACGATGAATGGCGCCACCCCGAGCAGTGTTCCATTCCGCAGCCACTTCAATTGCTGCCGGATGATCGGATCTTCCGCCGTCCGCCACCTCCGGTGGAGCACGACGGCGCCGGCGAGGTAGAACCCCGACAGAAGGGCCAGCCAGGACCGGTCGAGGAGCCACCGCAGTTCCACCGCGGAAATCCCCACCCGAAGCGTGCCGGACGCCACCCCAAGGAACACCAGGAACAGGGCGGCTGATGGAAGATACAGGCAAGCCACTCGCCATCGCCCCCGGATCCAACGGCTCGGCTCCGGGAACGTGAGGCAGAAGTGCAGGAAGATCGTCGGCGCAAGCAGACCGGCGGCCACATTGCCCCAGTACATCACTTTGTCGAACTCATTCAGTTTCCCGGTGTAGTGGAACGTGTAGAGGACAAAGGAAGTTAGGCACAGGAGGTAGAAGTGAGTCGCCTTGTGCGCGTTGCCGCGGCGGAAGTAAACGAACAGCCCAAGCGCGAGATACGCGAGTCCGACGATGTACTGGAAGTATAGTGTGCCCGTGGGAGTCCGCTCGCCGACGATCAACGGCACCTTGATCTCCACCCCGGCTCGGTGGACCGCATATTCCGCTTTCCGCCATGCCCCCAGACTGACCAGCACTCTGGTCACGTCTGTGGGGGTCGTCGTCGGCACGCCGCTGATGCTCCGCACGATGTCGCCGGACCTCAGACCAGCCCGTTCCGCGGGGCTTCCTGGATTCACGTGAAGAGCCTCGACGTTCCCGCCGCGGTCCACCCACGTCACACCGTCCTCCGGGAGCCGGAACTTGCTCTGTTGCTGAAAGTTGATCCCCGCTGCAACCAGGGCAGCCACCGTCAGGATGACGAGCAGGGCGCTCCAGAATTGGGCCTTCAGTTCCCCCATTGGGCGACTCCCCCGAGGCTGTTGCCGGTTCTCCACACTATGCCACCCACTGCTGAGCAAGTTGACTGCCAGCCTCAGCATCCTGCTTACTTCAAAGATAACAGCATTTTCGTGGCTCCGGACGCGAATAACGGTTGCATGAATCTGAAATTTGGGAGAATTACACTACGCGGAAGTGTAGGGGCATTGTCCGCTCCGCGAGGCCGGCCGGCACGCCGAAGTGTTCACACGGGACCGTTCCTTTTGGCTTGACGCCCCCTTTTGCCGGAGCCTACAATTGGTGTAGCTCCCTGAAGAGACGTAGTATCAGTATGGACTGGGAACGGTGAAGGCTATGACGGCAAGAATACCTTTGGTCTTCTGCTCGCTTCTCAGCTTGCTTTTGCTCCCGCCCACTTCTCTCGCGGCAGAGAAAGAGAAGAAGGGCGACACGGGGAGCGGGCAGCGAGAAACGATCGCCAAACCCCTCAGTGCGAAGGAACAGCGAAAACGGGACGAACGGCTTCGCAAGGAGCTTGAGGGTCCCTACCGCAAGTGGCTGAACGAGGACGTCACGTATATCATCACCGACGAGGAGCGAGCCGCATTTAAACGCCTCTCCACGGACGATGAGCGCGAGCAGTTCATCGAGCAGTTCTGGCTCCGGCGGGACCCGTCGCCCGACTCCTCCGAGAACGAGTACAAAGAAGAACACTACCGCCGGATCGCCTACACCAATGAGCGGTTCGCTTCGGGGATTCCCGGGTGGAAAACCGACCGCGGGCGCATGTACATCATGTACGGCCCCGCTGACGAGGTGGAATCCCACCCCTCCGGCGGTAGCTACGAGCGACCGTTCGAGGAGGGTGGCGGCACTACCTCGACCTATCCGTTCGAGATCTGGCGCTACCGGTATATCGACGACGTGGGCACCGACGTCTTGATCGAATTTGTCGACCCGACGATGACCGGTGAGTACCGTATGACCATGGACCCGTCCGAGAAAGACGCCCTGCTGTACGTTCCGAACGCCGGTCTCACCATGATGGAGCAAATGGGCCTGTCTAGAAAGGCGGACCGGTTCAATCGTACCGACGGCACCCATCTCGGCACCGGTGACTCCCCGCTGCCGTCGAGGATGAATCAATTCGAGCGTCTCGAGCGCTTCGCAAAGCTGCAGAAGCCTCCTTCCATCAAGTTCAAGGACCTCGAGGCCGCCGTCAGTTCCAAGATTACGTACAACCTTCTTCCGATGAAGGTTCGAGCCGACTACGTGAGGGTCACGAACTCCTCCATCCTGACCAACGTCACCGCCCTGTTTGACAAGAAAGACCTCCAGTTCCAGGAGAAAGACGGGGTCCAGACTGCGATCGTCAACATTTACGGGCGAGTCACGTCGATGTCGCGCCGGGTGATCAACGTTTTCGAGGACGTGGTCACTGTTCCTGTGCCCACGGAACTGCTTCAGGAAGCAATCAAGGGACAGTCGATCTACGGGAAATCGATACCTTTGCCCCCTGGCATGTACCGTCTGAACATCGTCGCCAAGGACGTGGTCGGCGGCAACATGAACAACTACGAAATCGCGCTGAAAGTGCCGCACTACGACGAAGAAACGCTGTCTTCGAGCAGCCTGATTCTGGCCGACGTGATCGAGAAGGTACCGACCCGGAGCATTGGCACGGGCCAGTTCGTCATTGGCACTTCCAAGGTCCGCCCGCGGGTGGACGATTCTTTCCGCCAGGCCGAGAAGATGGGTGTTTACATCCAGCTTTACAACTTCAAGCCCGATGAAAAGACTCAGAAGCCGAACGGTGTCATCGAGTACGAAGTGGTAAAAGACGGAACCAACGAGAAGATTTTCGAGTTCAGCGAGGAAGTCTCCGCAATTGACGGAGCGTCCGCCACTCAAGTGACGGTGGAAAAACTGCTGCCCTTACAGACGCTGGTCCCCGGCAAGTACATCTTGAAGATGAAGGTCGTCGACCGGAATCGGGACGCTACGTTGACGACGGCGGCAAACTTTAGGGTATCCTAGGAGTGGTTTGAATCAGCGGGAGGGCGCCGCTCTCGGATGAACGCCAGGACGTTCGGAATCGTGGCCGGGGTTGTCGCGGTGTGGTTGTCTGTCACAACGGCCGCGGCTGCCCCCCCGGACAAACTCGCCGGTAGCATTGGCGGCTCCGTCACTAGCACGATTGGCATCCCGCAGATGGGCGCCACCGTGCTCCTCTACAACCACGCTGAACGATTGCTCCAGCGTGTCCTTACCGACGAGACCGGAAGTTTCCTGTTTGACGCTCTCGCCCCGGACGTGTATTCGATCCGGGTCAGCCTGACTAGTTTCGTCCCAGCTCTCAAACGGAACATCCTCGTCCAGCCTGGGATGCGCAGCCTATTGAACGTCAGCCTTTCGGGCGTACTCAGTTCGATTGAGTTGATCTATTCCTCAACTGGAAACAGAGCAGTGATGAGCGACGACTGGAAGTGGGTTCTCCGGGCTTCCAGCAGCACCCGGCCGGTCTTGCGGATCGCACCCAGGATTGATATTTCCGACCCCACCGAACGCAGCCGCTCGCAGTCCGTCTTTGGCGAGACCCGTGGCATGGTGAGGGTATCGGCGGGGGACAGCAGCACTGTCTCTGCGTACGGGAATGAGCCCGATCTTGGAACCGCGTTCGCTCTGGCAACCTCGGTATACGGCGCCAACCAATTGCAGGTGAGCGGCAATATTGGCTACGCCGCCGTCTCCGGCATGCCGACGGCTGGATTCCGCACGCGCTATAGCCGGAACCTTCCCGGCGGAAACGATCCGGAAGTCCGGGTGACGATGCGTCAGTTGTTCCTGCCGACGCGCACGGGGACCGCGATGGTGACGGGGCAGACAGATGGAGTTCCGGCCCTCCGTACGATGTCGTTCGGCTTCCAGGATCTCGCCCAACTCACCGACAATATTCGGGCCGAGTACGGTTTTTCGCTCGAGTCCGTTTCGTTCCTTGAGCGGCTTAACTACCTCAGCCCCTTCGCTCGTATTACCTATGGGCAGGATGAGACCGGCGCGATCGAGTTCGGTTACAGTTCCGGCCTGCCGCCGGCGGAATTCTTCGCTATGAAGGGGGAAGCAGGCAACGACCTTCAGCAGGATCTCGCGGCGCTTTCCCTGTTCCCCAGAGTCTCTCTCCGCGATGGCAGGGTGCGCGTGCAGCGTACAGAGAACTTCGAGATTGGCTACCGCAAGGTCACAGGATCGAAAACCTTCAGCATGGCCGCCTATTCCGAGTCCCTCAACAACGCGGCCATTACAATGGTGGCCCCGACGGGGGTGATACCTTCCAGCGACCTTCTGCCTGATCTCCTTTCAAATAGCTCGGTCTTCAACTTGGGCAGGTATGCGGGCTTTGGCTACATGGGATCGTTCACCCAGGCTCTGGCGGAGAATCTCAGCCTTACGGGGGCTTTCGGAAGCGGTACGGCGCTGACGCCGTCCACCCAACAATTGCTCACGGAAAAACCGGACGAAGTGCGCGGAATCATGCGTCACGGCAGGCGCTACTGGCTTGCGGCGAAACTTTCAGCGAAGGCGCCTCGGGCTGGCACACTGCTGACGACAAGTTACCGCTGGGCCGACGGCCGCTCGCTGAACGCCGGCCACTACTACCTCACCCAGAACCTGCGACCCGAAATAGGCTGGAGCGTCTACCTTCGGCAGCCTATCCCCGCCTTTTCCGGACTTCCCGGCCGCTTCGAAGCGACCGCCGACCTGCGTAATCTCCTCGCGGAAGGCTACGTTCCCCTGCTTACCCCACAGGGGCGTCGCGTCTACCTGCTCCACACTCCACGCAGCGTCCGCGGCGGCCTCAGCTTCATCTTCTAGCGGCAGCATTCACAGAACGCAAACGGCTATTTTTCCTTTGTTTTCAAACACGGGTCCGCAGAATCGACTGTGCGATTCAGAAGGCGTGCCATATCTTGGAGCCGAAGAGGGAGTTCGGTCCAGCCATCATCACCCTCCGCAGTGATCCCGATTTCCTTCCCGGACACACCTTCCCGCTCCCACCGTGGAGCGATCCCACAGAGCACCGGATTCCCTCTGGAGTTCTTCAAGATGAGAAACGACCGCGCCTGACGTGCAGACACACTCGACAGGGACAGATTACTCGCGCGGCGTGCACTTACTTTCTGGCACCGCGCTGCGGATTCTTCAGTTTCGATTGCCGCGATTTCCGCGACTTGCGCTTCGGCTTGGTGATGCGGAAGGTGCCGCTTCCCAGATTCTCAGCCCGATACAGCTTTTCGTCAGCCAATTCTGCAATCTCCTGGATAAGGGTCGGAAATGACATTGTAGCGCAACCCCCGCTCCGTCCCGCTAACCGTTCCGGAACAACCCGGCCTTCTCGTCTTGCGGCGTCCGAAGCGCCACCGTGCGAATCGTGCCGAAATCGGCAGACGTGCCGATAACGGCGGAAAGCGCATGGGAATGCGCATATAACTCATAAGAAAACGATCTCATTATTTTCGTCACGTCGCCAAAGGCCTGGACGGTCTCTTTTTTTCGATTCTACGCCACCTATACGTCATGGCCCGTACTAGAACTACCCTTTTCCGCAATTCCGTTGACTCGCCCAGCAAGGGTAGTTCACAATGAATCAGTCACGCTGGTTTCCTTCTTCCCGGCCGTTGAGAAGGCCTTGGGTGGCACAGCGACCGACAGGGAAGCAGGGTGAGCCTCCCCCGCTACCCTGGGAGAATTGTCTTACCCAGCCAGCGCTATGTAAGGAGTCGGAGGTCATTTTATGCGGCCGTTCCGGTCAAGCCGCTGCCATCGAAAAGGACATGCAATAGTCGAACTCTCTCTCCTTGCGCCGTGGCTGTTTTTCCTTTTTGTCGGCGCATTTGATTTCGGCTTTTACGCGTATTCGCTGATCTCCGTTCAGAATGCGGCTCGCCTGGCCGTACTGAAATCTGCGTCGGACAATTGGTATTACACGACGCTATTAAGCAACGACCCTGCCAAAGCGGCGGACCAAACTTTCATCCGGCAGGAGGCCTGCAGCGGTGTCCGTGACGAGCTTCTGCGAATGCCGAACTACAGCATCCTGCCGGCCGCGTGTGATGCCGCACCGCTAGACGTTGACCTGGATCCGTTTCTCGACTCCGAGGGGAAGCCCGCGCTTAGGGTTACAGTTGCCTATCAGACTGTCCCCCTGGTTCCGATCCCCGGTCTGCTCCCAGGGAAGCTGATGATGACCCGCGTGGCCGAAGCGAGAGTGTACGGTGACTAATGACCGTGTTGCTGGAGGGATGCTCATGAACATCGGGAGGGTTGGCCGCAAGGGGAGCACGCTGGTCGAATTCACTCTCGTGGGAATCCCCGTAATCTTCATCCTGATATCAATTTTCGAGATCTCAAGGGGTATGTGGCTTTACCACACCTTGGCCTATTCCATTAAGGAGGGTACCCGCTTTGCCATAGTGCGCGGTCACGACTGCGTGATCCCTCCGAGCAACTGTGCGGTGACGGTTGGCGACATCGCCGATCGCATCCGGCTGCAGGCCGTTGGTTTTGTCCCCTCGGAGATTCAGAATCTCACGTTCTCCAGCTCAACCAGGACAATCACCTGTGCGACATTGCAGGACTGTCTCGCGAACACGACGTACTTCCCATCCGGAGGCCCGGGACAGCCGAAGGACGTCGGAGGACAGCGCCTCGGATCGTTCGTCGAAATCAGAGCGGTCTATCCGTTCCGGTCCGCGATTGCCATGTTCTGGCCGGGCGCCGGCAGGGGGATGAACTTCGGCACTTTCCTGCTGCCGGCAAGTTCCAAAGAGATGATTCAGTACTGAGGAGATGTACGATGCGGAGGTACTCGTCCCATTCAGAGCGCGGCGCCGTGATCGTGATGGTCACTCTGGCGCTGCTGGCCATGTGCGGAATGCTCGGGCTGGTCGTTGACTTGGGCTGGTCCTACTTCGTCAAGAAATCAGCCCAGACGGCCGCCGACACGGCCGCCCTGGCGGCTGTAAAGGCAGCAAAAGACAGCGTGTCGTCGCTCGGTGACTATAGCTGCTCGGGTGGAGTCGTGGAGTGCGCCTCCGCGATCACCTTCTGTGAAACCGGCTTCAGTGGCAACCTGCAGAGTGCGTGCACGTACGCCCAAATGCACGGTTTCGTAGACTCGGACGAAGGCAGACAGCGCGTCTCCGTTCAGGCGTGGGATCGGTCGTCATCTCCCACAAGCATCGAGAACTGCGGCCAGGGCGGCGCGGAGGTTCGTCACCCGCCGACAGCCGGCTGCTTGGACACTTACTACTGGGTGACAGTGAGGGTAGTCGAGAGAATTCCGCAATTGTTCTCCTCGATCTTCGGCAACACCGACGGCATCGTGAGCGCCAGGGCGACGGCGGCCGTCGCCCAGAGCGAAGCCATTGGATCGCTCATCCTCATCAACCGCGAGACGGAACAGTGGAGCCAGGACACCGGAATCAACCTGTATCTTGGCGGCGGCCCGAAAGTGACGGTGCCCGGAGGGATCATACTGGCGTCCACGGAACACGGCCCTGCAGTTCCTCAGGATCCCTGGGCCGGCTTTATATCCGGCAACGGGGTTGTCAATACACCCTCGACCTATTTCCGCGGTGACGGCTCGTACGCCATCTCCGGGGGCGGCCAGTGGAACGGTAGCAAGGCGAAGGGCAACGGGGACATGTTTGACGATCCGATGCGTGGACACGCACAGCCTCCGCTCAAGGCAACCGGGGTTCCCGCTATTGCCGTTCCCGGCGGCGCCCTGAATTCTACGATTTGCAATCCTTGTTCGTCGGGCAATTACTACGCAGCGGCCTACGACAGCTTCGGCAATCCTGTTTCAACCGGTGAGCCCATTGTCATTAGCAGCGATGTCACGTTTCAGGACGGAACGTTCGGCGACTTCTATTTCTATGGCGGCTTGAATATCAGTGGGGCGACAGTCAACTTCGGCCCCGGCCGTTACGGCTTATTCGGAGTGAAGGATCCGGCCAGAACGCTTCTGTTTGACAACGAAAACAAGGCTCAGCTCTTAAGCACGTCGAATTCCGATGCGGGCCGGGTCTTCATTCTCTCCGATACCAACTACCCCAACATTGGACCTCAATTGGCGATGCTTCCCACGCAGAAGAACTGGACCAGCCTTTCTTTCTCCAAAACCCAGATCAAAGCCGGAAACAATGCCGACTCCAGAGTGGAACTGTACGGACTCGATCGTCTGAATTCAGATGTCATTAATAGGGGTTTGACGGACTTCGCCCCCGCGGTGATCTGGCAGGATCAGAGGAACTCCTACGTGAAATACACCCCGACTGGTTACGTGGACGAGAGTTGTGGCGGTCTTGACAGTCCGTGTCCGGGTGGGGCCACTCCGCCGAGTGATTCGCCGCAGCTCCAGATTTGGGCCACCCCATTCGCCAAGTTCAAGGGATTGATCTACCAGCCGAGGGGTGCATGGACCGTTGTGCAAGCTGCCGGAGACTACGACGGACCACTACGAATTGTGAGCGGTGCTTTGGAACTCCAGGGCACCGGGAGATTGACCCTGAATGGCGAGTCCCCACCCATCATCAACTACGTCACTGCCCTGGTCGAGTGAAACTCCGGAAAGCCGGCGTTGAGTCGCGGCTTTCACTACCAGTGTTATAGTCGTGGTTTCCATGCGTTCCACAACCGCGCTATCACTTCTGTTTCTTGCCGCTTCTCCCGTGCTCCCGCAATCATCCTCCTCGGTGCCGCCGAAGGAGATCGTCAGTTTCGACCTCGACGCCATCGACCGGTGGGATGGGCGAGGTCTATGCGGGGTGCTCGACCGGCGCCCATGGATTCTCGAAGCCGGTCGCGATCAAGCGGCTGTTGCCTGAGATCGCCAACGACCGCGTGTACGTCGACCGCTTGATCGGCGAGGCGAAGCTGCTGGTCAACATCCAGCACGGCAACATCGTCTCGGTGCTCGACCTCGTCCGCGATTCCAACGACGTGTTCCTCGTCATGGAGTTC
>JAEHDI010000293.1 GCA_016880505.1 Bryobacterales bacterium
CCAGAGTTTCGGTTATCGAGCCGAGATAGATCATCCGTGCGGCCAGTTCGAGCGAGATCCGCGTCAGGTCCGTCGGTCCAACATTCTGCAAGGTCTGGGACGCTTCCATTACTTCGAGTGCGTTGCCGACCGCATAGCCGAGCGGCTGGTTCATGTCGGTGATGAGCGCTTGGATCCGCTTGTCCATCCGGCGGCCGATGCCGACCATCATCTGGGCGAGCCGCCGCGCGTCCACTTGCCGCTTCATGAAGGCGCCGGCGCCGACCTTCACGTCTAGAATGATCGCGTCCAGGCCCGCTGCCAGCTTCTTCGACATGATGGATGAAGCGATGAGCGGGATCGACTCGATGGTGGCGGTCGCATCCCGAAGCGAATACAACTTGCCGTCGGCCGGCGTCACCTCCGCCGTCTGCCCGATGAAAGCGATCCCCACTTGCTGGAGTTGGGCCCGGAACTCGTCGAGCGTCAGGTTGGTGCGAAATCCGGGGATTGACTCGAGTTTGTCCAAGGTACCGCCGGTGTGTCCGAGCGCGCGTCCGGAAATCATCGGAACAATCGCGCCGGCGGATGCCGCCAACGGCGCCGCAATCAGGCTGGTTTTGTCACCGACCCCACCGGTCGAGTGCTTGTCGACCTTTACTCCGGGCACGGAAGACAGATCCACACTCTCGCCGGAACGCAGCATACAGTCCGTCAGCGCAGTTACCTCTCGGTCACTCATGCCGGAGAAGTACACTGCCATCAGGAACGCCGACATCTGGTAGTCGGGAACTTCACCTTGCGTGTAGCCGTCCACCAGGAAGGTGATCTCGTTCGGGGCTAATTCTTCTCCGTCCCGCTTGCGTTGAATCAGGTCGACAATTCTCATTCGTGTAAGATCCTTCAGGCTACCATCTTAGGAGATTGAAAGTAAAGGAACTTTTTACGTTGAACGACGTCGCTTTACTCTTTCGTCTTCCCGCGCCGGATACGGCCCGGCAACCGGGTTTCGACCGCTGCCGGCTCTCAGCCTATCTGCGGCAACGGCACCCGGTATTTCCCCGCGAAGATCTCTGCGAATAGACCCAGGATTTCGGAATGGATCGCCGTGTTGTCGGCCAGGAGGTGCGGACTGCGGAGATTGTGATTCGCCCCGTCCATGTCGGACACCGTTCCGCCGGCTTCTGCCACCAGCAGCACTCCGGCAGCCATGTCCCTCGGGTTCAGCCCGAATTCCCAGAACCCCTCCAGCCGTCCGCACGCTACGTACGCCAGGTCGATGGCCGCCGACCCCCCGCGCCGTACTCCGTGCGTCGCCATTGCGAGTTGGTGGTAGAAGTGAACGTTCACGCTCAGGTGCCTTTTCCGGCTCGGAAAGCCGGTGGCGACAAGGCAGTCCTGGAGCCGGGCCGCCTTCGACACGTGAATCCGATGGTTGTTCAGATAAGCGCCGCCGCCCTTCTCGGCGGCGAACATTTCGTCCCGCAGCGGATCGTAGATCGCCCCGGCGATCAGTTCGCCGGAGCGCTCCACCGCCAGCGTGACGTTGAACATCGGAAACCCGTGCGCGAAGTTTGTAGTGCCGTCCAGCGGGTCGACGTACCAGCGGTACTCCGAAGTTCCGGACTGGCCGCCGCCTTCTTCCGCGACAATGCCGTGGGTCGGGTAGCGGGACCGCAACCGCTCCACCACCAGTTTTTCTGAGGCGCGGTCCGCCTCCGTCACAAGGTCGAACTCACCCTTCAGCTCGAACGTAACGCGGCGTTCGTAATACTTATGGAGCAACGCGCCTGCTTCGCGCGCAATCTCCTTGGCGCTGTCGAGTAACGATGCCATGACTGGGATCGGGAAGCTGAGCTTACTCCTCGTCCTCGTACAGATACTTGATGTCGTGCTTGTACAGGAAGAGATTGGGACCGTCTGGCCGGGTCAGTCGGATGAAATTGGCGTCGTAAAACTCGATCGTGCCGGAATACTCCTCGCCGCTTTGGAGGCGGACCGTGATCGGAGTCGCGTTCTCGATCAGACGCCGTAGATACTTGGGCTCCTCGAAAGTCTGCTCGGGCGGTTTTGCCTTCGACTTTCCATTCTCTTTTTTCGGCATTGTTCTTTCGGGCCTTACGGGGATTTCTCTACCGGCCGCCAGCCACGGGGCCTGCGCTTCGACGAGCTGTCGGTCTCTTCATAATATCCGTTGCGCGCGAGCACCCGCAAATCCGGGCGGGAAACCTTCACCTCGATTCTGTGGTAACGGTCTTGCGAAGGCGGCAGGTTTTTCGGATAGTAGGCCAGGAAGTACTGCGTCCGAAGTTCCTTGAGAATGTCCGAGAAGGCGCTGTCGAGCGTCGGCCCGACGCTCGGTGTGAAGACGCGCCCGCCCGTACCGGAAGATAGCAGCGTCAGGGCGTTCTCGCCTCCGATGTTCCTGCCCGCGTCGTTGGTGATCGGCATCACCAGAATCGCATAGAGCACCGCGTCGCTACGCTGCGCCGCCTCGAGTGCCTGGTGAAAGTTCTTGGCGCTGGTGGTGTCGCCGCCGTCCGTGACCAGGATGATGACGCGCCGCCCTTCCCGCTGGTCAAGGGCGTCCGAGGCGAGGTAGATCGCATCGTAGAGCGACGTCCCGCTTTCGGGCTTCAATGCCTTCATCGCGTCTTCCAGACGCTGGTGGCGGTTGGTGAAGCGTGCGTGCAGCGTGACGTCGTAACTGAAGCCGTACAGAGCCACTGCATCCTCAGGGTGGCCCTCGGAGAACACGGCCCTGAGGAAACGGCTCACCGAATCCAGTTCGTAGCGCAGTTCCTTCGCCGTCGACAGGCTTACATCCACCAGCAGCGAAATCGAGAGCGGCTGTTCGGTGCGTCGCTCGAAAACCGAGATTTCCTGCGGTACTCCGCTGTCGATGACGGTGAAGTCCGCCTTTTCGAGCGACCCCACCAGGCCGCCCGCGGAGTCCTTGACGGTCGCCAGGATGCGGACAAGACTCACGTCCACCCGAAAGACGGTTTCTTGGGCGAGCAGTAGCGCTCCGGCCAGAAGCAGCGCCGCTCCGGCGAGCGCAACTACCTTTTGAGGACGGATTCGTCCCATTCGCCTTCCACCCAGGTTTCGCCGTCGGCGAAGTGTTCTTTTTTCCAGATCGGGACGGTACGTTTCAGACGGTTGATTCCTTCCAGCGCCGCCTCAAAGGCGGGCTTTCGATGAGGTGCCGTCACCACGATGACGACGCTCGCCTCGCCGATCTCCATCCGCCCCAGCCGGTGGATCATTCCGATCCGGCTGATCGCGTGCGACGCGGCGATCTCCCGGCCAAGCCGGGCCATCACCTCGATCGCCATCGCCTCATAGCATTCGTAATCGAGGTACAGCGTGGGACGGCCCTTTGTGTTGTTGCGGACGACGCCTTCAAACGTAACCACGGCACCGTCCTCGCCGTGCAGCAGTCTGGCGGCCAGAGCGCGGGCGTCGATCGGTTCCCGCGTCAGAGCGAAGAAATGGCCGGTTTCGGTATCCTCGACCACCTGCGTAAAGCCAGCGCCGCCGCTGACCGGAGGCAGAAAAGCGATCTCGTCTCCATCAGCAACCCGCTGATTCCATTGGGAGAAATGCTGGTTCACCGCCGGGACCACGCTGGCTTTCCACTCGGCGAGATTCGGAAAGCGGCGCGCGAAGTGCTCGAAGGCCGCACCGACTTCGGAGCCATCCGAAAGCTCGATCTGTTGCTCAGAGCAGCCGGTCGCCTCCTTCAAAACCCCGAAAAACAGCACCTTGACGCGCACACTCCTAGCGTAACAGACGGGTATTCTCGAAAACGGGTTGCGGGGCCGGTTACATTGATACTGTGCAGCCCCTC
>JAEHDI010000294.1 GCA_016880505.1 Bryobacterales bacterium
AGCAGCACTGTCGCCAGGTTCGGAAGAAGATCGAAAGCGAACTTTGCGTCGAGCAGGCGGATTAATAGCAAGCGCGAGAACACCGTAGCCAGTGCGCCGCCCATGAGCCCGGCGACCGCGCCGAGGATCGCGAATTCTACAGAGAACATCGCCACCAGGCGCCGGCGCCGCGCGCCCAGGGTCTTCAGCACGGCGGCTTCACGAGTGCGGCGGAGGCGTGTGCCGGCCACCGTGGATGCCAGAATGATCGCACCGGCGATGATCGCAAACGCAGAGATAAACCTCACGACCAGCGCCACTTGATCCACAACCTCCTGAACGATGGTGAGCACGTCGGCGGCGTTGATCACTGTGACCGTGGGAAAGCGCTGATAGGCCTCCCGCTGCAATCCTGCCACCCGGTTTGGGGACATCCGGACGGCGCCGAACCATTGCACGGGAAGCCCGTCCAGCGCAGCGCGGTTGAATACGAAGTCGTCGGACTGGCCCGGCCGGACTGACTTCACGCGATGAATCGCCGTCACGCGGGCGTCGAACTCCCGGTCGACGCAAAGCCACCGAAGCGTCGTGCCGGGTTCGATTTTCAAGGCTGCGGCGGTGTCTTCGGACACGGAAACACTGGGAGTTCTCTCACTGCCCGTCCACCACGCGCCTTGGCGCAGTTCGAGATCATCGGGCTTCGATTCGCTCCAGGTGACCTGTCTCGTGTATCGAAAATGCCGGCGGCGTCCCGCTTGCTCGATGCTCTGGACGGGTTTGCCGTTAACGAGGAGGAGGCGCACCGGAACGAGCGGTACGATGCGCGGCTTCGCCCGAAGGTCCGTTCTCGCCTGGAGAAACTGCGCGACTGCTTCGTGATCGCGCGGCGTGATGTTGATGAGGAAGACGTTCGGCGAGTCGGGCGGCGCAGCCCCCGCGACTTCGATCAGCAGTGACTTCTGGACCAGGTAGATGGTGAGCGTGAACATTACCCCGATCCCGAGCGCGACCAGCACGCTGGCAGCGTGATTGCCCGGACGGTATACGTTAGCGATGCCGTGGCGCAGGGAGACAGGCAGACGAATCGGGGACCGGCGCAGAAAGAGGCGGAGCCCGCGCAAAAGAAGCCACGCGACGCCGGCGAGAATCAGCAGCGCCACAGCAAGACCGCCGATGAAATACGCTCCCATCTGCGGCGATTCCGCAAGCCAGCCCGCGATGCCGCCAAGACCAGCGAGAATCAGGCCGCCAGATGCAAGGGCCGGAATTTGCATCCGCACGCGATCGCGCAGTCGCGGTTTCGCCTCAGCCATTTCGCGGCGGAAGATGAGCGCCGGTTTGACCTGCCGGATGGTCAGCAGCGGCGGAATCGTAAACAGGAGTGTTACCAGGACGCCCGCAGCGATGCCTTCCAGGGCAAACGTAGCGTTCCACGGGATGTGTTCAATCTGGAAGTACCTTGCGAGCAACAGCGGGAAGAGCTTCTGGACAATCGCTCCTACTGCGACACCAGCAGTACCGCCGGCGACTCCGAGCAGAATGGTCTGCAGCGCGTAGATCCGGATGATCTGCGCGGAGCGCGCGCCAAGGACCTTGAGGATTGCGATGCTGTCGAGCCGCTGCTGGAGGTGCGAGTGAATCGCCGTAGCGACGCCGAGTGCTCCAACGATCATGGCGATCAGCGAGACGAGACTCAGGAAGGTTGTGGACCGTTGGAGTGCACGGTTGAGTAAGGGATGTCCTTCGCGGTAATCGGCCACCATCGACTCAGGGAAGACTTGTTGCAGTACGGCTCGCATCTTTGCGACGTCGACTCCTTGTGCTGGCAGCTTGAACAGAAGGCGGTGGGACGCTCGGGAGCCGGCGATCATCAGCCCGGCGCGATCCAGACCTTCGCGGCTGATGAGGACGCGGGGGCCAACGTTCAGCGAGCCGGTCATCCGGTCGGGTTCGAAGCGCACGACACCGCTGACCGTGAAGTCGGCCGACCCGAGGCGGATCGTAGACCCCGCTGAGAGATTGAGCCGCACCATAAGGTCGTCGGAGACGGCGATCGTCTGCGGCGTGAGCGCCTCGGACAGGGGACGCGCGGGCTCGAGCTTTACCTTGCCATAGAAAGGATACACGCGCGGATCGACCGCCTTGACCGAAACCAAAATGGGGCTGGAGCCTGCTTCCGTGCCCATCATGGAAACGGTTTCCATAATCCTGGTGAGGCGGACTCCGCGGTGCAGCCAGGATTCCACCGCCGTCATTTGCGCATCCGTCGGCATCGAGAACTGGCGGACGCTGAGATCAGCGGCAATAAGCGTTCGCGCTTCGCGCTTGAGTGCTTCGTGAAACGCCGCGGAAAAGCCGCGAACGCCCGTCAGCGCTCCGACGCCGGCGGCGATTCCGAATATCACGAACGCGAATTTGGGAGCTGCTGCGCGCGCTTCCCGCCACGCAATTCTCCATGCCGGCGAACGAAGGGTCATGTTGTACTCTTGCGTTCGTCACCGACGATCAGACCGTCTTTGAGTGTGATGATCCTGCCTGCGTTGTCCGAAAGGTCGCGGTCGTGAGTCACGAGCACGAGCGTCGCGCCTTCCTGACGGTTCAGCGTGAGAAGGAGTTCGAGTACCTGGCGACCGTTCGTCGAATCCAGATTGCCCGTGGGCTCGTCAGCCAGCAGCACGGGCGGCTTCCGCATGAACGCGCGCGCCAGGGCGACGCGTTGCTGCTCGCCGCCCGAAAGCTGAACCGGGTAATGGTCCCTCCGGTCCTTGAGCCCCACCGTGTCGAGAAGAAAGCGGGCACGTTCCGTCGCCTCCGCTCCGCTCTCGCCGGCGAGTTCGGCCGGCAGTAGGACATTCTCTTCCGCGGTAAGCGTCGGGATGAGGTGGTAGCTCTGAAAGACGAACCCGATCTTCCGGCCGCGGAGATCGGCGAGCTGATCTTCCGACAGGCGAGAGGTCTCCGTACCGTCGAGTCGAATAGATCCGGAAGTGGGCGAGTCCAGGCCGGCCAGGAGTCCAAGCAGCGTGGATTTGCCTGAGCCCGATACGCCCATGATCGCGATGAATTCGCCGCGGGCGATTTCGAGATCGACTCCGCGGAGGATATCGACGCGGTGCGCGCCCGTATCAATGGACTTGGTTACACCGCGGAGAGAAAGAATGGGGGAGTTCATCCGGGCTGTGATCGTGTCCTTCAACTATGATGACAGGTGATGACACGGCGGTGTGCGTTCTTTTGGACGGCTGTGATGCTGGCCGGATGTGCGCGGCAGGAAAGGCCCGCCGCGCCTGCGGAGCCCGCCGGTTCCACAGAAACCGCGACCCCGGCGCGGTCGGACAGCCGTCCCGTGATTGTCGCCTTTGGGGACAGCCTCACCGCCGGCCACGGCGTGGAGCCGGGCTTGAGCTATCCGGATTTCCTTCAGAAAGAACTGGACCGGAGAGGGTACGGTTACCGCGTGGTGAATCAGGGGATCAGCGGGGACACCAGTGGCGGCGGGGTGGCCCGCGTCGACGCCGCGGTGAGTCTCCGGCCTAGGGTTGTGATTCTGGAGTTGGGTGCGAACGACGGCCTGCGCGGGCTGCCGGTGGAGGCCACGCGGTCGAACCTGGCAGACATGATCGACGCTTTCCACCGGGCGGGAGCGGAGGTGTTGCTCTGCGGCATGACCCTTCCACGGAACTACGGCTCGGATTTCATCAAGAGCTTCGAGACGGTCTTCCGCGACCTGGCACGCGAGAAGAAGACCCCGCTGGTCCCGTTCTTCCTCGAGGGTGTGGCGATGCGACAGGATCTGATGCAACCAGACGCGCTTCACCCGACCGCGAGAGGGAACGCGCTCGTGGCGGAGAATGTGTTGAAGTACCTGGAACCCCTCCTGAAGCGTTCGCCAGGATGAATCTTCCGGATCCGGGAAGAAACCAACTAGCGGAGTGAGCAATGTTGATCAGCGTGCGGTGCGGCATCGTCTTGGCGACGGTGCTGGTCTTAGGATCTGCGATGGAGGAGGAGGCGGCCGGGCCGGTCATCGAGGTGCGTGAGCCGATGACGCCGCCGGCATGGGCGCTTCTCGAGCGGGAGGTGTTGCGGGCCGGATCCAGTGCGGTCGACCTCTTCTATGACAAGTACTTCGATGAGCGCGGTTACCTGTTACACGTCGCTCGTTGGGGCATCCTCGACGGCACGGATGACGCCATCGAGACGTTTCACAACTGGCCTCTCTTTCACGCCCTCGGTGCAGACAACCTGGTACTGGATCGGTATCGGAAGGCCCTGGAGGGGCACCTCCGCCAATACACAGCCGTCAAAACGGTGACTACGGACATCGCGAAGGATGGGGTGTATCACCGCGAATTCTACGGCTACACCGATTGGCTGCACGCCGGCGAGGGGCTGCGAAGCTTCTTCTTCCAGGGACTCACGGACCCGGCCAATCCGCGGTACATCAATCGCATGCGCCGGTTCGCCGGGCTGTACATGAACGAGGACCCCGAGGCTCCCAACTACGACGCCCGGCATCGGATCATTCGCAGTGTGCTCAACGGCTCCAAAGGCCCTCTCCTCCGGAAGCTCACCGCGCAGGACTGGATCGGCGATCCGGTTCCAGGCAAGTTTCATCTCCTCCATAGCGGTGAAGGCGACCGGAAAATGCTTGATTTTCAGGCGGAGTACCCAGAGATGCTCACTGCTGTCGACGACCCCGTCTTCGACAGCGCCGCCGGAGACAATCCCCTGAACCTGGCGACGACAAACGTCGCCACCAGCGCATACCTCCTGACCGGCGACAGGAAATATCGCGACTGGGTGCTCGAATACGCGGGAGCCTGGCGTGAGCGCACGCAGGCTAACGGCGGGATCATACCCGGCAACATCGGGCTTGACGGCGCCATTGGCGGCGCTTACGGCGGTAAATGGTACAAGGGCATCTTCATGTGGGACCGCGACCGCTACGAGGGCAGCCTCGCGTCATGGGGCATGTGGCCCGGCTTCGGCAACGCATTCCTCTTGACCGGGGACCGCGCTTGGATCGACGCCCTCCGCCGCCAGATCGACCTCCTCTACGCCCAGGGCCGGAAGATTAACGGCCGGTTCATGGTGCCAAACAATTACGGGGACAACGGCTGGTACCATCTGCGGGAGTACATCTTCGCCCATGAATTGGGCAAAATCTGGGCCTGGACGATGGACCCGCGGGACCGGGACCGCCTGCCTCTGGAAGGCTGGATCGCCTTTCTGGCGGGCAAGGACCCGTCCTATCCTGAAACAGCCTTCCGCAAGGAACTGGACTTCATCCGGCAACGAACCGACCGCGTGCGCCAGGACTCGACCACCCCGGACAGCCGGCTGGCCGACTGGGCCCTCCAGCAAAACCCCGTCACCACAAGAGCGCTGGTGGAACTCACCTGCGGCGGCCATCGGATCGACCACGGTCTCGATCGCCTGTTTGGGCTTCTGCACAGCCGGGTACGATACTTCGACCCCGTGCGCCGGCGAGCAGGCCTGCCCACGGACGTGGCCGCGCTGGTGACCGCGATGGACGCCGATACGTTCCGGCTGACGCTGGTGAACGTGAACCAGGTCGAGTCGCGGACCGTCACCGTCCAGGGAGGCGCTTACGGCGAACACCAGATCCGGGAAGTTGTCATTGCGGGGAAGACAAACTCCGTCAACGGTCGCTTCTTTTCGCTCCGCCTCGCCCCCGGCGCCGGCGCGGAACTGATCGTTCGTGACACTCGCTACGCACACCAGCCGACTATGGCCATGCCCTGGTATGGAGACCTGACCCCGGCAGCCTGGGCAAACTGACATCGGGTGGCAGTTCCCGCCGATGCGAGCCGGGGAATGGTCACAGCTCCCAACCCTGCCGGTACTCGCGGTACAGGTATTTGTTGGCGTCGGGGACGTTGGTGATCTTCATGGCCTCGCTGTCGAAAAGCACTTTCGTCCCCGCCCGCAGTGCGACGGTTCCGAGGTTGACCGTATCCGAGATCGAAGCGGCGTTGAGGAAATTCCCGGGCGACAGCTCTCCGCCCTTGAGAGATGGGAGCCAGACGTTGCCTCGGCCGCCGGGAGCTCTTCGCCGCCGTCCCGCGCCCGCCTGCTCTGCCTCCTCCGGCCACAGCGGTTCACTCTTCCCCTTGGCAAACAGTCGCGGACCCTGCCCGTTGAAGCCGGCCATGATCGTGCCGCGATCGCCGATGAATAGGATGCCCTCTTTCTGGATCTCCGGGTTTGCCGCCTCGATCGCTTCGGGCATTCGCGGCTTCATGCCGCCGTCGTACCAGAATAGATCTAGCGCCGGCATGTCGCCGCGCGCCGCGAACTGGAAACGAAGCGTGCAGGCAGCCGGGAACGAGAAATCGTTCTTTGCCTCCCGGCTGACCTGATCCAAGATGGAGCAGGTGTGGGTCGACCACGCCTCGGCGCTGAGCGGAACGCCTAGGTCCAACGCTGTGAGCACCGGCCAAAGGCTGTAGATCCCCATATCCGCCATGGACCCGC
>JAEHDI010000295.1 GCA_016880505.1 Bryobacterales bacterium
ACTGCTGATTACGCCGCGCGGATCGAAAGGGCGGGATGCCTCATCCGCGAGGCCAAGCGTTTCCTCAGGGCGACAGTGATTGGCTTCGAGTGCCCCCGGTAGGCCGGGGGTAAAATGGCCGAACCGCCATGAATACCAGACTCTTGATCTGCCTCGCGGTGGTCGCATTCTGCCCGGGAATCTCCGCCGACAACCGTCCACCCCCTGGCCGTCTTGTCCACACGTATTCCATCGTTGCCCGAGACCCAGCCACCGGTGATCTCGGCGCTGCCGTGCAGTCGCATTGGTTTTCGGTCGGATCGTTGGTGATCTGGGCCGAGGCGGGTGTCGGTGCGGTCGCCACTCAGTCGTTCGTCGACCCCGCTTATGGGCCACTTGGGCTCGAGCTGATGCGCGGCGGCAAGACAGCCGGGCAGGCGCTCGCCGGCCTCGTCTCCACCGACGCGGGCCGCGACGTGCGGCAGGTCGCAATGGTCGATGCGAACGGCAACGTCGCGGCGCACACCGGCACAAAGTGCATCCAGTCCGCCGGGCACATCATCGGAAAAGGCTACTCCGTGCAGGCGAATCTCATGCGCAACGACAGGATCTGGCCGGCCATGTCGGCTGCGTTCGAGAAGGCGAAGGGCGACCTCGCCGAGCGAATGTTAGCGGCGCTCGAGGCAGCAGAATCCGCCGGCGGCGACATTCGAGGGCGGCAGTCCGCAGCGATCGTGATCGTCAAAGCGAAATCCAGCGGGCGTCCGTGGGCGGATCGCATGATGGACCTTCGAGTGGAAGATCATCCTCAGCCACTGGTCGAGTTGCGCCGCCTCGTGAAACTCCACCGCGCCTATGACCACATGAACCAGGGCGATCTTGCCGTCGAGCACAACCAGGCGGAGCGCGCCCTGAAGGAGTACTCGGCTGCCGAGGCGCTGATTCCGGACAATCTGGAGATGAAGTTCTGGCACGCGGTCGCGCTCGTCAACATGAAGCGAACCGAAGAAGCGCTGCCGCTGTTCCGCGAGATCTTCACGCGCGATCGTAGTTGGGCAGAACTCGTACCACGCCTCCCAAGATCCGGACTGTTGCAGGACGATCCGATGCTGGTTCGCCGGGTCCTGTCGGTCGCTCCGAAACAGTAGTCAGGGTTTCGTGGACGTCTGGAGTCTCGCCGCTCTAGACCTCGTGCATCACCTGGAAGCCGGTCAGCCGCCCCAGCCGCTCGATCATTTCCACGTGGTTCCCGTAGAAGACCACCCTGTGCAGCAGGTCGCGCGTGTCCGAAGGGCGCACACCGGAGATTCGAACCAGCGCGTAGTTGCGGAGGAACTTCCGCGCATCGGTGACCTTCGTGCGGATCTTCGTCCGGCAACCGCGCTCGTCGTCGACGTTGCCGGCCGCTTCGCCGGTAGAAACCAGCAGCTTCTCCGGGCTCGTGAACCGGGCCACCGTCACCGGACCTTTCGCGCCCAGCAGCACCTGCATCGATACACCCTTATGGTCCTCGAGGTGGGTACGCACCATGTACGGCGCGCCGGGCATGCCGACGCCCTCCATCGCCGTCGCCGAGACGCAGTGCGCGTGGATTACCTCGTTGCGGCTCGTGTCGAACACCGGGTCCGAGACAAAGCCGGGCTTGGCGGAGAACGACGTCACCAGAAGCTGGGTCATGGTCGACTCGAGGTCGCATTCGCACACACCGTACTGGCCGGTGTCGTTCAGCTTCGAGAATGCGATGCAGGGATACGCCGGCAGCTCGCGCCGGCCGAAACCGCCGAGGCAGTCGATCGTGATCGCATTCGCGTTCTCACGCTTCATCATGTTCTGAATGGCGAGATACAACCGCATCGAGTCGACAATATCTTCCCGCGGAGGCTCCACGACTTTCGCTGCGTCGCGAATGAACTCGTCCGCCAGCTTCTGCGCCTCCTTCACGTCGGCAGCCTCGTAGCCGGCCTTGAGGTCGAGATAGGTCGGAAACAGGAACGTGGTCCCGAACTGTTGGCGGTAACCATCTCCGTTCGGACGCCACCGCTCCGGAGCCATCACCAGCACTTTGCTGTGGCGCAAATGATGAATCGTCTGGAAGGCGTCAACATAGGGATCAAGTTCCGAGTAATCGCTCGACGCGATCACGTCCGCCTTCTTCCCCATCTGGCTGAAGGCAGAGCAGTGCGTCCAATCGTGCCCGGCATAGGGCCTCGCGAACAACAGCATCGGCCTGCCCGAGTCGACCACCTTTTCGAGCATCCGAAGAACGCCGTTCGTCATGTTGAACGCGAGGACGGCGTCTGCGTCACCCATGTTTCCCGCCCAGGCCGCCACGTCGTTGGGGTCGCGCAGCACGTCTCCGCCGGTGAATCGAATCCGTCCGGGATACCGGCGCTCCACCTCCGCCAGGTTGGCCTCGATCTCACGGATTTCCTGATCGAGGTTCATGTCCGGCCGCGGCCAACTCGCCTGACGCGCCGTGAGATAGACCTTGCGGACGACGGCGGCACCGCTCCAGGGTGAATCCCCGGCGCTTCCCGCGGCCGCGAGAGATGTTGCCCGCACCACGCCGGCGCCCGCCGCAGACGCCGCCATAAACTGCCGCCGCGTGAAAGAGTGCTGCATTTCAGACATGTCGACCTCCTTGCCCGAAATCGTCGAAGCGTTCGGATTCTATCACGGCGTCAAGCGGGCCGCCCGTTACAAGCTGGAGTTCCTGGCTGGAGGTCGTTTGGTATCCGGCAGCAGTGCCGGCCGCGTCACTCGACCCGCACTGTGAATGAAATCTCCTGCACGCCT
The DNA here is from genome assembly GCA_016880505.1 of Bryobacterales bacterium. Lineage (GTDB taxonomy): Bacteria > Acidobacteriota > Terriglobia > Bryobacterales > Bryobacteraceae > JAEHDI01. Next base: position 2,776 of record JAEHDI010000295.1, read on the forward strand.
GCGCCATACGGCTGGCCGGAAGGCCTGTTCGCCTGAATGGGCACGGAGACTACTGCGACCGCGTTCCTCAGGTTCCTCTCGGGAGCGTTGCCGTACGGATTGAACGGGTAGACCGGCCAGGACAGGCGCGCCCCCGGGTCGAGCTTCAGGGTCCATCCGCGATGCCGGATCCAGCCGCCAAGCTCCGCCGCCCCCAGTTCGATCTTGTCCGTGCCGACGGTGAGCTGCTTGCCGGATCCCGTCTCCAGCGTCTCCCCGGCCTTGAGGCACACCTGAAGGTTTAGGGATCCATCGTCGCGGCGGCCCTTCGGAGTCACACGGAATTTCAACTCGACGTCCGGTCCCTTCGGAGCGGGGACATAGAGGTCACTGAAGAACGAGTTGTACGCCAGTGAGAGGCGGTCCTCCGCTCCAGCCATTCGCAGCCGCGCCGCTTGCGGCATGTGGTAGGTCTCTCCCTGCAATTTCTCCCAAAACGTGGCCAGCTCCGGTTGACGTTTCGAATTCGCGCCGGTGATGATCAGGCCGGTCTTCTCGTGGAATACGCTGACATGCCCCTGCCGGTCCAGGTAGAACTGGTTGGTCGGCGCCTGGGTGCTGATCAG
>JAEHDI010000296.1 GCA_016880505.1 Bryobacterales bacterium
ATTTCACGTCCGTCCCTTCCCGAAGCAGATGCTCCTTGGCGCCGTCGGAGGCGCGAAAGACGAAGTAATTTGGACCGACTGAGTCAAAAATACGCTGCTGCAATCGGCCAAGCTCGATGTCGAGAATGCGCCGAAGTTCCGTTTCGCCGAGCGGCTTGAAGACCACAACTTTGTCCAGCCGGTTCATGAACTCCGGGGTGAACTTTCGCCGCGCGGCTTCCATACCGGCGTGCATGATCTTGTCGGCAGTCTTGTCATCCAGATGGCCGGAGGCGTGCTCCCGTGCCGTTTCGGAAGCCGCGAATCCCAGATTCGGTTTCAGTATGGAACTCATCTGGTTCGCACCCAGGTTGCTGGTCATGAAGATCATCGCCCGCGAAAAGTCGACGCGGCGGTTGTCTCCCAATGTCAGCGTCGCTTTGTCGAGGATGCCGAGCAGCAGGTTCCACAGGGCGTCGCTTGCCTTCTCGATCTCATCGAACAACACGAAGCTGAGCTTCACCTTGTCCGTGTGCCACTGGTTGAGCATCTCCTGGCTCAGCAGGGGATGAGTTTCCCGGTGCCCGAGGTAACCCGGAGGCGAGCCAATCAGCTTGGCGATCTCGTGGCTATGCTGAAATTCCGCGCAGTCGATCTTAATAACCGAACGCGGCGTTCCCACCAGACACTCCGCGGTCGCTTCGACGATCCTCGTCTTGCCCGATCCCGTCGGTCCCAGAAACAGGAAGTTACCGACCGGGCGGTCCGGACTCGTCATCCCCGCCAAGTGCGTCTGATAAACGTTAACAATTTCCTGGACCGCTTCTTCCTGACCCACGATCAGTTTCCGCAGGTGCCCCTCGAGCGTTTCCGCCTCGCGCCCCGTTCGCGAAGGATCCAGTGGAATGCTCACCTGAACCATCTGAACTTTTTACCTCCGGATGCCGACAACCGGCTCCGAAGAAATGTAGAGCAATTTAATTGCCAACTATTTCTTCGGCTTCGATGGCCGCACCTCTACCCGGCTGATCAACGTGCGTCCCGGCATCCGCAGCACACAGGCCACAATCTCCGCGATGTCCTCGGCAGCGATCTTCCAATCGTCGTTTTGTGAGCGAGAACTGAACTCGGTGGCTACACTTCCCGGCATTACCGTGCAAACTCGCACGTCATCGTACCGGTGATCCAGCATCATCGCTTCGCTGAATCCGTTCAACCCGAACTTGGATGCGTTATAAGCAGCCCCACCCGCGAATGCGTTCTTGCCAGCCAGGCTACTTATATTGATGACGAATCCGCCTCCGCGGTTGCGAAAACGCGGAAGCGCCTCCGAGCAGCAGTAGTAAACACCCGTCAAGTTCGTATCGAGAGTACGCCTCCAATCGTCCGAAGACAATTGACTTACGCTGGCAAAGACACCGATTCCCGCGTTGTTGACCAGGATGTCGAGACCGCCGAGTTGCCGGTCCACAAACGTAAATAAAGCGCGCACCTGGTTGAGATCAGCCACGTCGGCGGTGGTTCCAACCACTGTCCCACCTGTCTCGTGCGACATCTCTGCGACACTCTGTTCGACGCCCGCCGCCGAGCGCCCGCAGATGGCGACTTCGGCGCCTTCCCGGAGGAGGCGTTCCGCGATGGCGCGCCCGATGCCGCGCGTTCCGCCGGTCACAACCGCTTTCTTACCGCCCAGTACGTTGGTCATTTTTCGATTATGGGCCATGCCGCCGCGTTTGCGGGGTGACGACTCGCGCAAACAGGGGCGGGGCACATTTCGTAGCCCGGTACGCTGGATTTACGCACCCTGCGCACCAGTTTCACGGTGACGGCCGTCCGCTATACTGAAAGTTCAACCTCCTCTTTTTGGAAGGAATATTCCGAAAATGCATGAGATGAGCACCGTCTGGCTGCGGGTTGCGGCCGCGCTCTACTCGCTCGGATTGCTGCAAGCGATCCTCGCCATCCTTCGCCGGCGCTCGCAGCAGATCTTCCGGCCGGCGCTTATCGCCTTTCTCGTCGCCGTGGTGCTCCACATGGTCGCCATTGTCGAGGAGGGCATCTACACCGGCCATTTTCCGGTCAATAACTTCTGGGAGTCGGTGACATTGTGCGCGTTTCTGCTGGCGCTGTTCTTCCTGTTCGTCTACTGGCGTTACCAGTTTGAAAGCCTCAGTGTTTTCGTCTTTCCGCTCGTTTTTGTGATGACGCTCGTCGGCAGCTTTGGCCGGCCGGTCGCTTCCTGGACGAACCCGGCCGTTCGGGACGTCTGGCTGCTCGTTCACGTCGTCCTTGTGCTGCTCGGGTATGCCGCCATGGTGCTTATGGCGGCGGCGTGCGTCATCTACCTGATCCAGGAGCGCCAGCTCAAGTCGAAAAGCCCTCGCGTGCTCGCCGACCGTTTGCCGCCGCTCGGGACCTTGGACGAGTTCATCTCGAGGGCCATGGCGATGGGATTCGTCCTGATCACACTCGCGGTGATCGCGGGGAGTACCTGGGCGTTCGTCGAGTCCGGAACGCACTGGATTCGCGAGCCCAAGATAGTGATCTCGCTTGTCACCTGGGCGTTTTATCTGGCGATGATTTTTCTTCGAGTCGGCGCCGGCTGGCGCGGCCGGAAGGCCGCGTTTCTCGCCCTGGCCGTGGTGGGCTTCTCGGCGCTCACCTGGGTGGCGCATTCCAATCTGAGGGTTATGCTCGGACGCGGATGAAGCTCACGGTTACAGGCATCAATCACAAGACGGCGCCCGTCGAGGTGCGCGAGCGGCTGGCGTTCGATGACCAGGCGCTGCCCGGCGCGCTTTCCGCGCTCCGTTCGCGGCCCGGGGTCGCCGAGGCGCTTGTGCTTTCCACCTGCAACCGCGTCGAGGTAGCTCTTGCCTGTGACGGGGAGGCGGATGCTCGCGCCTGCGTGCTCGACTTCCTGACGACTTCGCGCCACGGTCCCGCCGATTCCGTGGCGCTTTACTTGTACCATCACGAGGAGACGGAGGCGATTCAGCACGTGTTTCGTGTGGCGTCGAGCCTCGACTCGATGGTGGTTGGCGAGCCGCAGATCCTCGGCCAGCTCAAGTCGGCGTATGCCGCCGCCAAGGCGCATGGCGCTCTCGGCGGCTATCTCGACGCCGTGCTGACGCGCGCCTTCAGCGTGGCCAAGCGGGTCCGCTCCGAGACGGAGATCGGAAAGAGCGCCGTGTCGGTCAGCTTCGTTGCAATCGAACTGGCCCGTGAGATCTTCGGGTCGCTCGCCGGAAGAAAGGTGCTGCTGGTCGGCGCGGGCAAGATGTCCGAGTTGGCCGCGCGTTATCTTCACCGTTCCGGCGCGACGCAGATCTTCGTCACCAACCGGACCCACGACCGCGCAGTCGAAATGGCCCGGTTGTTCCAGGGTCTCACCGTGGAATACGACCGGTTCGTCGCGAAGCTGCCCGAGATCGATATCGTGATCACGTCCAGCGGGGCGCCTCACTATCTTCTTCGCAAAGAAGAGATGCGGCGCGTCATCGAGGCAAGGCGGAACCGGCCGATGTTTCTGATCGACATCGCCGTGCCGCGCAACGTAGACCCTGCCGTCAACGACCTGGACAACGTTTATCTTTACGACATCGACGATCTCCAAAAGGTGGTCGACTCGAACCGCCGGGAGAGGCTGAAACACGCGGAAGAGGCGGAGGCAATCATCTCGCAGGAGGTGGAGCGCACGATTTCCCGCTTGCGGGCGCGCGAAGTGACGCCCACCATCGTCGGGCTTCAGGAACGGCTGGAACAGGTGCGCCTCGCTGAGATCGAGCGGGTGCGCGGCCGGCTCGGTGCGCTGACCCCGCAGCAGGAAGAGGCGGTTGAGACCCTGACGCGCGGCCTGATCAACAAGATCGCGCATACCCCCATTGCCGAGCTGCGCCGCCACGCTTCACTGCCCGACGGCCTCCAGACCGTCGATATGATCCGGCGCCTGTTCCGATTGGACGACTGACCCATGCTGACGATCGGCTCCAGGGGTTCCCAACTCGCACTTTGGCAGGCGCGCTGGATCGAGGGCCGCCTCGAAGCGTTCGGCGAGAGCGCGCGCATCGAGATCATCAAAACGACCGGCGACAAGATCACCGATGTCCCGCTGGCCAAGGTCGGAACCAAGGGGCTCTTTACGAAGGAAATCGAGGAAGCCCTCCTCGACGGACGGATTGATGTCGCGGTACACAGCTTGAAGGACCTTCCCACCGAGATGCCGGCGGGCCTGGTCATCGCCGCCGTCCCCGAGCGCGAGGACCCGTGCGACGCACTGGTCGGCCGCAAACTGGCGGATCTTCCACCGGGCGCGAAGGTCGGGACGAGCTCCCTTCGACGTGTGGCACAGATCCGCGCGCTGCGGCCGGACATCGTGATCGAATCTGTCCGCGGCAATGTCGACACGCGACTTCGCAAGCTCGACGAAGGAATGTACGATGCGATCGTGCTCGCAGCCGCGGGTCTGAAACGCCTGGGGTGGGAAAGCCGCATCGCCGAAATTCTTCCTCCCGAGGTCATGTGTCCCGCGGTCGGGCAGGGCGCGCTGGCCGTCGAAACTCGCGGCGACGGAGGCGCCGGACAACAGGTGTGCGCGCGCCTGAACCACGAGACGACCCGGATTGCGGTGGCTGCGGAGCGCGCGCTGCTGGGTGCGCTCGGCGGAGGCTGCCAGGTTCCCATCGGCGCATATGCGACGTGCGAGGGCGAAACGCTTCGGCTTCGCGGGCTGGTGGCATCGCCGGACGGCTCGACCGTGATCCGCCGCGAGAACTCGGGGACGTTATCCGACGCGGATCGCCTTGGCCGTGAGCTTGGGAGCGAACTGCTGGCCGCCGGCGGCAGGCAGATTCTCGAAGCCGTTTACGGCTTCTCGCTTCGGGACCTCAAGAAATGACCGCGGCCCGCGTCTTTCTGGTGGGCGCCGGACCCGGCGACCCGGAACTGATCACGCTGAAAGGGAGACGCGTCCTGGAGTCTGCTGACGTGATCCTGTACGACCATCTCGCGCCCGTGTCTTTGCTCGACCTCGCTCCACCGCACGCCGAGAGGATCTACGTCGGGAAGAAGAAGGCGATACACGAATTTTCGCAGGCCGAGATCTGCGCGATGCTGGTCAAGCATGCGCTGCGTGGGCTCACGGTCGTCCGGCTGAAAGGCGGCGACCCTTATATCTTCGGACGGGGTGGGGAAGAAGCAGAGGCGCTCGCAGACGCGGGCATTCCGTTCGAGGTGGTACCTGGTGTGCCATCGCCGCTGGGGATCGCCGCCTACACGGGAGTGCCGCTGACTCATCGCGATCACACGTCGGTGGTGACGTTTGTGACCGGCCACGCTATATCCCAGATCGATTGGGACAAGGTCGGCGCGGCCGAAACGCTGGTGATCTTCATGGGGCTCACGAACTTTCCCCAGATCGCCGCCGAAATCATCGCCCGCGGCCGACCTCCGGAAACACCCGCGATGGCGGTTCGCTGGGGAACGCGACCAGACCAGGAGACGCTCGCCGGAACGCTGGCCTCGCTGCCTGGCCTGATCGCGCAGCGGAGGATGAAGCCGCCGGCCACGATCATTGTCGGCGAAGTCGTGCGCCTGCGGGAGAAGCTCAACTGGTACGAGCGGCTGCCGCTGTTCGGCTCGCGGGTCGTAGTCACGCGCGCCCGCAGCCAGAGCGGCGATCTGTCGGCCCGTCTGCATTCGCTGGGCGCCGATGTGATCGAATTTCCTACGATCGAGATCCGGCCGCCGGTGGACTGGTCGCCGATGGACAACGCCATCGCTAACCTGTCCGCTTATGACTGGCTCATCTTCACCAGCGCCAACGGCGTACGCTACTTTGTCGAACGCCTTGAGGGTTCGCCCAGGGACCTGCGCTCGCTGCGGGCGCGCATCTGCACGATCGGACCGGCCACGCGCCGCGCTGTCGAGTCGCTCCACCTGAAGGTTGACCTGATGCCGGAGGAATACGTGGCGGAAGGCCTCTTACAGGCCTTCAAGCCGCATGAGATCGCCGGCAAGCGCATGCTGCTTCCGCGCGCGGCCGTGGCCCGTGACCTCGTACCGGCCGAACTGACGCGGCGAGGCGCCCGGGTGGATGTGGTCGAGGCCTACCGGACCGCGATCCCTGAGGACGCGGCCGCCCGCGCCCAGGCGATCTTCTCGTCAGGACGCAAGCCGGACTGGATCACCTTCACGAGCTCGTCGACTGTAAAGAATTTCCTTGAGACCGCGGGACGGGATGTTTTGGACGGCGTACAAATTGCCTCGATCGGGCCGGTCACCAGCGCGACGATTCGAAAGCACGGCCTGGAGGTTACGGCAGAGGCATCGCCGTTCACGGTCGATGGGCTGGTGGAGGTGGTGCTGGCGTACTCACGCCACTGACACGCTCCGGCTGCGTGTGACAATACATCTGGCTTCACGTCTCCGCCGCGGTAGTTCCAAGCCGCAGAACGGCGTCGCGCAGCTTTGCGTGGCGCTGCATCGTTCTCACATAAGTTGTCTCGTCGGGGGCTGACTTTGCACGGACGACATCCGACGCCCGGCGTTTCTCTTCCGCGCTCCAGCGGCCAAAATCTGGAATCAGCGGCAGGATCGAGGCGAGACCGCCCGTCGCTTCCTCCCTTCGCCGGCTCCTCTGCAATGCGAGGCCGATGTTCCGTACGCGGAAACGGTCCCACGCTCCCGTCTCAGCGCCCGGCATTTCGTAGATGACCGGCGCGGCGGCCAGCTGCCGGAGCGTTCGCGCAGGCGTCCGGTATCTCGGCGCCGCCGCGATTTTTCGCTCTTCCGCTTTCGCCACCTTCTCGATCGGCGCCTCGGTGGAGCGGAAGCCCAGCTTCCGGTAAAACCAGAACGCGCCCGACTCAATCGCCTCGTCGTTTTCGTCGCCGATCTGGTAGGGATCGACCGAGAAGCAGGTCACGCCGAGCATCTGCCGGAACAGCCGCAGCATTTGCCCGAAGAGCCACGCGGTTTCGCCTTCGCGGAAGGTGTAGTAGAGGTTGAAGCCCACCTCCAATCGATCGAACAGCGTGAGGGTTTCGAAGTAGCCTGTGGGCACGCCGTTCTTGAACATCATGGCTGCGTGGTAGGCGCGTAACGGCAGCCGCCGCTCCGGCGGCACGCCACACACGTAGACGGCGACCCCGCGCCCTATGTTCACTTTACAGACTCTCTTCGGGTCCCCGTAGGTGAACCCATGCAGCTCGCGGTAGCGGACCGCCGAAGTCCGGAGGGCCGTGTCGAGCACCGCCCGCCCGTGGGCTGGGGAAAGCCGCTCCAACGTTAGTGGCGGCCCATCGAGTTCCGCGGCCAGGGACACGCCGCTTCGCCGAAGCAGAGGTTCATCGTGATAGAAGACCTCACTCGCCGGAAGCCGCGTCCTCGTCCTGGTCGCCTCCGAGTTGCCGAGATCCCACCGCACGGCTAGATCGAGGCTTCGATACAGATCGGCCTTCTCCGGCCCCGTGGCAGGCAACGCGGCGATGCGGCGCAGCAGCCATCCGAGTTGGCGATCGCTGCCCCCTGCGGCATCCAGCCACGCCCGGTAGGGCACGTGCGCCTCGACCAGTGTGTCCTCCTCCACCAGTGG
>JAEHDI010000297.1 GCA_016880505.1 Bryobacterales bacterium
TCGCACCGGGAATCCATCGGTCGAGTGCCCGATGATGTCCGTGTGGACGTGTTCGGCGAGATGAAACCGGATCGCGATTCCGCGGGGACCGGCCACGTTCGGGTCGTTGTCCGCCACAGTCGGCACGCCACCCGAGTCCGAGAAGCGAACCGTCACTGACGTGGATTGCCGCTGCACGTGAGGCGCACGTGTAAGCGAGCCGGCGCCGGCTGCTGGATGGAAGACGCCAGAAAGCATGATGCCTTTGGCGTGCGCCGGCCGAAAGCCTGGATGCAGCCCGCTTAGATTGTCGAGCGCCTGAATCAGATCCCTGCTCAAAGCAGCAAGGTGATCGTCGTTGGAAAGTGCCATAGCATTGCCTCCTTACCGTCGTGCCGCCTGCACACTCAGGCGGAGAAGCCACCGTCAATGGTCAGGCTGACGCCGGTGACGAAACCGGCTTCCGGACCTGCGAGGTAGGCGACCAGGCCCGCGATCTCGTCTCCCTGACCGTAACGATCAAGCGCCGTCAGTCCTTTGAGGACGCTGGCGAACGGCCCGCCTGCCGGATTCATGTCCGTGTCGGTCGGACCAGGTTGGACGTTGTTGACCGTGATGCCGCGGGGCCCCAGATCCCGGGCCAGCCCGCGGGTGAGACCGGCGACGGCCGCCTTGGTCATGGCGTAGAGGCTGCCCCCGACGAAGGGCATCCGATCTGCGTTGACGCTGCCGATCATGATAACGCGCCCGCCTTCGCCCATGTGGCGGGCCGCCTCCTGGGTGGCGATAAAGACCCCGCGGACATTCACTGCCACCATCCGGTCGAAATAGGCGAGCGAGAACTCGTCGAACGGCTTGACCACCGCACTGCCAGCGTTATTGACCAGGACGTCGAGCCGGCCGAGGGTCTGCGCCGTCTCGGCGATAGCGCTTTTCACGGCATCGGGGTCGGCGCTGTCTGCACGAAGGGCGATGGCCCGTCCGCCACCTGCCTCGATGGCGCCCACCACTTCTTCCGCTTTCTGCCGCGCGCTGGCGTAGGTAATGGCAACAGCGGCGCCATCCCGAGCGAGCCGTTTTGCGATCGCTGCGCCGATTCCGCACGATCCGCCGGTGACCAATGCGACCTTGCCCGTGAGTGAGTTCGCCATCTTGGGATGGCTCCCAGGAGAACTTCTGTACCGTCTAGTAAAGACTATAAGGCATGGGGCGATGGGCATCAACCGGCCGGTCGCGCAGGGAATGGTGGTCCACGCTGCCGGCGGCCCGACCCGAGCGGAGTTGCGCCACTGTTGTAAAGTCGTTGTGTATGAACCGCCGTCACTTCCTCGCCGGTGCGGCCGGCGCGGGCTTGGTACTACCATCCACATTCGCCGCGTCCAAGAAAGCCATCTTTGAACTTCGTTACTACCGACTACGGAACACGCACGCCAACCAAGTCACGCGTACTTCGGATTTCCTCGAGAAAGCCGCCGTTCCGGCACTCCGGCGCGCGGGCGCCGGACCGCTCGGTTTTTTTAGCGGTGTAATCGCCGGCGACAGCCCGTTCATTCTGGCGCTTGTCAGTTTCCCCTCCCTTTCGGCAATGGAAACGGCGATGGAGAAGATGGCCGCCGATTCCGCGTTCGGGAAGGCGCGCGACGAGTACAACGCCGCTCCGGATCTCGGCTATATGCGCATCGAGAACTCACTTCTCCGAGGGTTCGAGTCGATGCCGCGGATTGAAGTTCCGCCGGCGGAAGGAAATCGCGCGGCCCGAATTTTCGAGCTCCGCACCTACGAGTCGAATGACGGCTCCACGCTGCGGCGCAAGATCAAGATGTTCGACGACGAGGAGATCGCCATCTTCCGCCGCTGCGGGATCCTGCCGGTGTTTTTCGGCGAGACGATCGTGGGCACTCACATGCCGAACCTGACCTACATGGTCGCCTACGACGACCTGGCGGCCCGCGACAAGGCGTGGCGCGCGTTCGGCGCCGATCCGGACTGGCAGAGACTGCGGGCGCGGCCCGATCTGGCGGATGCAGAGATCGTCTCCAACATCAGCAACGCCATCTTGCGGCCGCTACCGTTTTCCGATATCCGGTAGCATGATGGCAACGTTTGCGCTCCCGGACGCCGTCAAGGCGATCGCCGAAGCGCTTGTGATCGGATTCCTGATCGGCGCGCAGCGCGAGGCTTCACACGGCGAGCGCCACGCGGGGGTTCGCGACTTCGTCCTGATCGCGCTGGTAGGTGCGATCTGCGGACTGCTTCAGGCGCCTTGGCTGACCGTGGCTGCGTTGTTCTCCATCGCGGCGCTGCTCGCGGTCTTCTACTTCCATGTCGGCGAGCGCACCGGAATCACCACCGAAATGGCGGCGGTGGCGACATTCTGCCTCGGCTACCTGACCGCAACGCCAGACAACCCTCCGGCAGCGCAGTTGGCGATCGGAACGGCCATCGCAGTGGTGGCGTTCCTGGAGGCGAAGCGCTCGCTGCACAAGCTGCTCCGGGAGACGATCACCGAGATCGAATTCAACGACACGTTGCGGTTTCTGGCGATCATCTTCATCATTTACCCGCTGCTGCCGGAGGGCGCCTATGGGCCGTTCGGCTTTCTGGAGCCTCGGACGGTATGGCTGTTCGTGATCCTGGTATCGTCAATCTCCTACGCCGGCTACTTCGTCGAGAAGTTTCTCGGCGCGCAGCGCGGGATGAAGTTCGTCGCCATTTTCGGCGGGCTTGCGTCGACGACGGCGGCGACGACCTCGTTCGCCCGGAGCAGTGTGGAGGCGACGCAGGAGCTACCTCTGTATAGCCAGGCGGCAGTGATCGCGAACGCGATTCAGTTCCCGCGCGTGCTGGTGATCCTGGCGGTGGTCAGCCCGCAGCTGGCGCGCGCTTGCCTGATACCGCTCGCGACGATGTGTGCGGCTGGTCTGCTCTACGCGCTCGTAGTCCTGCGCCGGGCGCCGCGGGAGACTGCCGGGGGAAGCGTCGGTGGGAGCAACCCGTTTCGACTGCTGCCGGCGCTCAAGTTTGGGGCGGTATTCGCTGCGATCCTGTTTGTGAGCAAGGCGGCCGCGAAGCTCTACGGCAGCGGGGCCGTTTACTGGACGAGCGCGATCGGCGGCTCCGTAGATGCGGACGCGGTGGTGGTCTCCGTGGCGGGTCTATTGTCGTTGGGGGGAGTGACCATCAAAGCCTCAGCTACTTCGGTCCTCCTCGCACTGCTGATGAACGGCGTGGTGAAGACCGGTATCGCTTTCTTCGCGGGGACCAGGAGGTTTGCGTGGCGGCTCACAGGCGGATTCATGGCCATGTTCGGCGCGGGCTGGCTGGTGTTTTGGGCAATGGGCAGGCTTTGAGATGAAGGTGGCTTCGAAGATTCTTCTGCTGGTGGCGCTGGTGGCGGGGCGTTCCAGTGCGGGCGCGCAGCCTCCGGCGCTTGCCGCGGAGCAGATAGAGCGGATCGAGAAAGCGATTTCAGCCGAGATGTCCCGGCAGAGCATTCCCGGAATGTCGGCGGCGGTGGCGACCGGAAGGCAGCTTCGCTGGATGGCGGGATACGGTCTTGCGGACGTCGAAAACTATGTCCCGGCGAAGGCGGCGACAGTGTACCGGCTGGCGTCGATCTCGAAACCGATTACAGCGGTGGCGGTGATGCAGCTTGTGGAGCGAGGCAAGATCGTTCTCGACGCTCCGATCCAGCGGTACGTGCCCAATTTTCCGAAGAAACGGTGGACGGTGACGGTGCAAGAGCTGCTCTGCCACCAGGGCGGTATCCGGCATTACCGGGATGAGTCCGAACTGGAGAGTACGCGTCACTACGCGAGCCTCCGGGAGGCCCTGTCGATCTTCCTCAAGGACCCGCTGGCGTATGCGCCCGCGACCCGTTTCCTTTACTCGACCTACGGCTACAACCTGCTGGGGGTGGCGGTGGAAGGCGTGACGAGCATGAAGTTCGCCGATTATGTGCGGGCGAACGTGTTCGAACCGGCGGGGATGCACACCGCCCGCCCGGACGATGTCTACGAGATCATCCCAAACCGGGCAAGGGGGTACCGGAAACGGCTTGGGGGGAAGCTGGAGAACGCGGCGCTGATCGACACGAGCAACAAGGTGCCGGGCGGCGGGATGTGCGCGACGGTGGAGGATATCGCGGATTTCGGCATTCATGTCCAGTTCGGGCAGTTGGTGAAGCAAGAGACGGTGGCGCAGATGTTCACCGCGAGAAAAACACGGGACGGGAAGCCGACGCCATATGGGCTGGGCTGGTACATCCTGGACGTGGCCGGCGAGAAACTAGTGGAGCACGGGGGGGCGCAACCGGGCTTCCGGACCCTGCTGCTGATGCTGCCCGGCCGCGAGTTCACGGTGGTGTTGATGGCGAACCTCGAGGGGGTGAACCTGAGACCTCTGGCACTGGAGATCGCCCGGATCGTGTTGTCCTCCGAGCAGCGTGCGAAGTGAGGTTCCGTCGCAGGAGCCGGGTATCCGAAAAGGGATTGACCCAAAACACCGGGCTGCGCTACCATCTAGATGCGGGGTGGAGCAGTCTGGTAGCTCGTTGGGCTCATAACCCAAAGGTCGGTGGTTCAAATCCACCCCCCGCAACCAACCTTTTCAATCGGTTGCACGGGTTTTCGAGTGCAATACAGGCTCCCATTAGCTCCCAATAGCCGCGACCGGCGCCTGGTGGTTGGGGAGGAGTTCCTAACAGGATGTTGCGGCTCTCGCCATCGCGCAGTCGTTGCATGAGCAGGGTCTCTTCCGCTTCTACTGATTGCAAGAATTCGGCGAGGCGTCGGGCTGTGATGTGGAAGCCAGCCATCTCACCTCAAGGACGCACCATTACAGCGGCATCTTCGCCGGGTCCTCAGCGAGCTGCGCTCTCGCCGGCTGAGGCCGCGAGAGGTTGGAGCTCCCCGAGCATCGTCGGTATGAGCTCCGAAACGGTGGGGTGAATGTGCATTGCTCGTTGAATGACCGAATAGGGCGCCTTTGCGTACATCGCGTCCAGGATCGAGTGGATGACCTCATCACCGCCGGTACCTAAGATGGCAGCGCCCAGGATTTCGCGTGTTTGCGCATCGAGGACGATCTTCATGAAGCCCTGGGTTTCACCCTTTTCGACGGCACGTGCGACTCTTGTCATGGGACGTTTGCCGACAAGCGCCGGCCGGCCGGTCTTGCGGACTTCCGCCTCGGTCAGACCGGCGCGGCCGAGCGGCGGGTCAATGTACAGCGCATAGGCAGGGATGCGGTCGCTGACGCGGCGCGGGTCGTTGTCAAGAAGGTTGGCCGCGACAATTTCCGCGTCGTTGAAAGACGTGTGTGTGAACGCGCCCCTGCCATTGCAGTCGCCCAAGGCCCAAACCCCGGGGGCGCTGGTGCGCAGTTGGTCACCCACAGCGTGTCCGCAATGTTTACGCCGCGGAACGCGAAGTAGTACGTCGTCGCCTTGGTCAGGCCGGTCACAGCACA
>JAEHDI010000298.1 GCA_016880505.1 Bryobacterales bacterium
AGGGTGGCGCCGCACTTGGACCACCTCTTGTTTTCGCGTCTCATGAAGATGCCCCGATGACGGCTGGGTGTATACTGACCCGCGGGCCAGGCTTCCAACCGAGTGGCCCAGCTTATTGATGCCGAGCCTCTTTTCAAGTCCCTTCTCACAAGGATCCTTCAATGCTCATCACCCACTTCTCTGCCGCCACCGCACTGGTCTTAGCGCTGCCTGCACTTGGGCTTTCCGGCACGCGTGAACGCTGGAGTGCGGCCCATCAACTCCCCTTCTACTTCGAGCAGAATCAGGGGCAGGCCGCCCCGGATGTCCGCTTTCTCGCCCGAAACGGGCGCACTGCGATCCGGTTCACGGGATCGGAGATCCTGTTTCAGGCCTTTCCTCCAGGACCCAAGGATGTCAACTCGGGGCGATTCGCGGCGCCCACCAGGACACCAGAAGTCCGCATGAGGTTCGCAAAATCGAATCCCAGAGCGCGTGTTGAAGGACTGGAACCTCTGCCTGGCATTTCGAACTACTTCATTGGCAACGACCCACACCAGTGGCAGGTCCGCGTTCGTCATTTTGCTAAGGTTTGCTACCGGGACATTTATCCCGGCATCGACCTGATCTTCCATGAGAACGCAGGCGCTATCGAATACGATGTCGTTCTCGCGCCCGGCGCCCGTCCGGAAACCGTCGACGTCCGGTTCGACGGAGCCGAGGATGTCCGTGTCGCGAGGAACGGTGACTTGGAAGTTGAGGCGGGTGGCCTGAAGATCCGTCACAGCCGGCCCATCGTGTACCAGGCGATGGATCGCAGCGGACGTGAGATTGGCGCGGACTTTGTTATCGGGGCAAGAAGGGCAGTTGGCATCCGGATGGACCCGTACAATCCGGAGATTCCGGTTGTGGTAGACCCGACGATCACGTTCAGTACAAACTTGGGCGGATCGAGTTCGGAAGAGGCGCACGACGTGGCGATCGACAGCGTCGGAAACGTGTACGTGACTGGATGGACCTACTCAACGAACTTCCCGACGGCAGCACCTTTTCAGACAGCACATTCCTCGCCGGGTGAACGCAACGCATTCATCGTCAAGCTGAGTCCGGAGGGCAAGCTACTGTACTCGACATACCTGGGCGGACGGCTGGGAACCGGCATCGCGCGCAACATCGGCCGGGGAATCGCCGTGGACGCCAAAGGCAACGCCTACGTGACGGGGGAAACTTACAGTGATTCCTTTCCCGTCACTGCCGGCGCATTCCAGACGAAATACAACGAGTGGTCCGGTGACGACGGCTTCATCACCAAACTGAGCCCCATGGGCGACCGTCTGGTTTATTCGACCTATGTGGCGGCAAGCGGCCAAGATCTCATTGAGGATATTGCGGTTGACGCGTCCGGCAGCGCTTACATCACCGGCCGCTACATCCCAAGTTCGTCTGTGCCCGCCGACTGGCCGACGACGCCGGGCGCGTTCCGGACGACGACCTGCGGGGGAGACTGGGGGGACAGTTTCGTGTTGAAGCTCAATCCGGACGGCACGGCCTTGGGCTACGGAACGATGCTCTGCGGTACTAGTAATGAGCATGGTCGGGGCATTGCGGTCGATTCGACCGGAGCGGCGTACGTGGCTGGGTTGGCCGTCTCCGCGGACTTCCCGATCATGAACGCTGCGCAGCCCTCAAAGAAATCCTCACCCGCGGATGCTTTCGTTGCGAAGCTAAACCCGAGTGGCACAGCTCTTGTCTACTCGACATTTCTGGGTGGCGACGGTGTGGACGAAGCGATCGGAATCGCGGTCGACTCCGCAGGCGCCGCTTATGTCACCGGACAAACCGCCTCAAGCGACTTCCCGAACGTCGGCGGGTTTCAACCGTGTAAGGCCAAGAACGACGCGTTCGTCGCCAAATTGAACCCGTCAGGATCCACTCTGCTTTATTCCACCTGCCTTGGTGGATCCCAGGACGACACCGGGCGCGGGATTGCGATCGACAATTCGGGAAACGCTTATATCACGGGCACCACTGCCTCTAGCGATTTCCCGGCTATCGACCCGGTGCAGAAGTACGGTGGGAAACGGGATATTTTCGTCGTCAAACTGAACCCGGCGACGAGCGGGTTGGTTTACTCCACCTGGATCGGAGGGAGCGATAACGAGAATTTTTTGGAGGATAGCGTGGGCGGGATTGCACTGGACGGCGCCGGAGCCGTTTGGGTGGTAGGGGAGACGAGGTCGCCCAACTTCCCGACGGTGAATCCACTGCAGGCGCCGGTCACCTCAACGGAAGAGGCAGACGTCGTGATTCTGAAGCTCGTCGAAGGAGCGACGCTGGCCAATGTGTCAGCGTCAAGTTACCGCGGCGGCGAACTGGCCCCCGGTTCGATCGCAAGCGCCTTCGGAAGCGGATTAGCGAGCTCAACCGAGGTGGCAAGCGCCGTTCCCCTGCCGACTACGCTGGGGGGCGCTCAGGTCCGGATCAGGGATTCAGCCGGCGCGGAGAGACTCGCACCTCTGTTTTTTGTGTCGAGCGGACAGATAAACTACCTGATCCCGGCAGACACGGCTCTGGGCCTAGCAGTGATCACAGCGGATACGCCCGGAGGCGCATCCATCTCCGGGACCGTGAGGATCACCCAGGTGGCTCCCGGGCTGTTCACTGCGAATGCAAGCGGAGACGGAGTAGCCGCTGCAAGCGTGCTCCGCGTGAAAGGGGACGGCAGTCAAGTTTCGGAACTCCTGGCCCGTTGGGATTCGGGCCAGGGCCGGTTTGTGCCTGCGCCTATCGATGTCGGCTCCGTTACCGACCAGGTCTTCCTCATTCTCTACGGAACCGGCATCCGGGGAGTCCCCTCGCTCGCGGACGTCTCGGCGAAGGTTGGCGGGTTGGCCGCGGAAGTCCTTTATGGAGGAGTGCAGCCGGAGTACGTTGGGCTCGACCAAGTTAATGTACGACTGCCGAGGAGCATGGCAGGACGGGGCGCGGTAACCGTGGAGGTCTCTGTTTCCGGAAAGCCGTGTAATCCGGTTGTGGTGGCCGTGCGCTGACACCAGGCTCCGCTTCCGGAAGAGGCCCATCAAGTGACCATGGGGCGGGCGCGGGAGACGCGGTGGTATGCTGCGCTCGTGGATCTCACATGGTTCCTTGCTTTAGGGTTAGCCG
>JAEHDI010000299.1 GCA_016880505.1 Bryobacterales bacterium
AGTGCGGTTAGACGCTGCCTGGTAGCCGATCAGGATCTCTCGTGTGGTGTACGCCTCGAAAACCGGGCTCAGCGCGAGGACTTTCTCGCCTTTGGGTACCGTGGCCTCGATGAACCGGGCGACGACGTAGCCGGGCGACCGGAAGTTCAGGTACGAGTCCTCGGCTTCGATGCGCAACGCCGGTTTCCAGGGGACCCTGACGAGGCGCCATGCCCGGTCGTCCGAGTACTTCTTGATGTTCGGCGGCCACGAGGCCAGTGCGTGCGCCACTATCAGAACCGGCGCCACGACGCGCCAGCGAGCCATGGCCATCGCCATCAACAGCGCGATGTACGGCAGTGATGGAATCAGGAAACGGGTCCCGATGTTGGCGAAATAGGTGGAGCCGAAGACGGCGGCTGCGAGCAGAAGCTGCCGCGCTTGCGGCTCTCGCAACGCCAGAAGCCCGATCGGAGCCAGCAGAAACACCGGCCCGAGTAGCCCATGCAGCACATTGCCCCGCAACGTCACTTCGAGAGGAATGTCCCACCGGCTCTTCAGTCCCGGGTAATTCCGCATCGCCTGGGCGTATTCCTTCTCGAAGGAGACGTGAACGTACGGGTTCGGAAACAGGCGATTGAAGAACGGCGAGACCGGATTGCCCAAGATTATCCAGTTCTTGGCAATCCAAGGGACCATCATTAGCAGTGCGCAGCAGGCGATTACAAGCATCGGCTTGCGCCAGGGGCGTCGTGCGCGCAGGAGCTTCCATCCCACGAAAACCGCGGCATAAGGGACGGCTACGAAGGCTGTGTACTTCGCCGCGTATCCGAAGCCGGCCAAAAGGCCGATGGGTACGAGCAGCGCCGGGTTCCGCTCGCTATCCCAGATCTGCAGGAGGTAGAAGAGGCAAAACAGAACGCAAGCCGTCGCGACGTCGATATAGGCACTAATTCCGTCGATGCCTACAACCGGGCTCAGAAAGAACAACAGCGCCGCGGCCGCTCCCGCTTTCGGAAACCCGAAGCGCTTCGCGTACGCGAGCATCGCCAAGGGCAGCGTGAAAAGAAACGAGAAATGCACCAGCGCCGCCGCGGAGTGCCTTCCGAACGCGAAGGCGTACAGGAACAGCATTTCAACGCCCTGCGACAGGTTGGCGTACATGTTAGTGGTGATCCGGGTGAATCCCCGCTCCCGCATGTACCGCGCTACCAGGCCCAGATGGTACGAGCTTCCATCCGGGCTCATCTCGGGCGCCATGGCGTTGGCGAAGTAGACCACTGTGAAAAAAGCAAAGATTGCACCGAAGAGGATTCTCCAGAGGCGAGGCAGGGGAGGGAACGGCTCGCCGAGAGGCCGGTGCGCACCGCGCCGGAAAGCCACCCCGATCACCAGC
Source organism: Bryobacterales bacterium (assembly GCA_016880505.1). GTDB lineage: Bacteria > Acidobacteriota > Terriglobia > Bryobacterales > Bryobacteraceae > JAEHDI01. Next base: position 1,376 of record JAEHDI010000299.1, read on the forward strand.
AGGCCGAGAGCCAGGAACACTCCCTTTCGCGCGAGCTGCGCGGCCGTGAGCAGGAACACGAGAAGGCTCAAACACGCCGCGCCGGTCGCGAAGGCGAAAACGTGCTCCTCCGCGCGGTGGAACTTCAGGCCCAGTCGGCGAAGCAGAAGTTTACCAAGTGCCAGCGCGGTGGCCGCTGTGAAGACGGCGCCAAAGAGAACATAGAAGGCTTGCGGCATTACTGGACGAAGCCGGCGCGCGACAGAGTGAATCCGAGCTTGGCGCCGTCGGCCGGCGCGACCCACGGCTTGTCAACCTCAGCGACTACCTTCGTGTCTGCGTCGGTTCGGAGCCAAGATCCGGGCACCGGCTTTTCAAAGTGCCGGTCACCGGGCTTGTCAACCGGGATGACGTCGAGAAGCTGGCCGTTGACGAAGACCGAGACTTTGATCGGACCGGTATCCCGATAGGTCGTCTCGGGTACCCCGAAGTCCATCACGAACTTCAGGTTCTCCGTCGTTTGCAGCCGGAATCGGAGTTCGGGCCTTTGATGTGCCCAGCGCCAGCCCCCGCCCTCCACTGTCCTGCTGATGTCGCGGATAATGTGAGCGTCTGCGTTGGAATCGCTCATGCGGACAAGCGGACCAAGAGCGAATTGTTCCGGTCCGGTCAGAGGCTTGCGCTCGATGGGCGGCGCGTAGATGTCCGGAATGCGCGCACAACCAAACAGCCAGAGGAGCGATGCCACGACCAGCCACTTCGCACAGGCTGAAGAGGGTGCTGCTGAAAAACCGGACGGCATTTCGCTATAGATTCCGTTCCCTCCGGTCGCGGCTCGGTAAGGATTACGTCTTGTCCTTCGCATAGCACAGCGGGTCGATCGGGCACTCCGCACAGCGGGGTTTCCGGGCCACACACAAGTTCCGGCCGTGGTGGATCATCTGGTGAGAGAAGAGGATCCACCTGTGCTGCGGGATGACCCTCATGAGGTCCTGCTCGATTTTTCCCGGATCCTTCTCCTTTGACAGATCCAGCCGCTGGGCAATTCGCTGAACGTGGGTATCCACTACGACGCCGGATGCGATACCGTACGCCGTGCCGAGTACCACGTTCGCTGTCTTCCGCGCAGCACCCGGGATGGTGAGCGCCTCCTCCATCGTCTTCGGGACCTTGCCGCCGAAATCGCTGAGAATCTTGCGAGCGGCGCCGATAATCGACTTCGCCTTGTTGTTGAAAAACCCGGTCGAGCGGATGTCCTGAGCCAGCTCGTCCTGGCTGACGGATGCGAAATCCTTGATGGTGGGGTACTTCCGAAACAGCCCCGGCGTTACCTCATTTACGCGCTTGTCCGTGCATTGCGCCGACAGGATGGTAGC
>JAEHDI010000300.1 GCA_016880505.1 Bryobacterales bacterium
GAACGGTGTGACGGAACGAGGTGGGCATCCCGTCCGGAGAGACACTGTCGTCGATGTTCCATTCGCCGTCGAGAGGCACGGTGATCCTTTGGCCGGCGAGCGGTGTGGCGAGCGCAAGGACAAAGATTATGGCAAAACGCACAATGAAACCTCCCTGGGTTGTCCGGACTGTTGTACCGCACAGAGCGCCACAAATGCCACAAGCGGCGACTCGCTTTCGTGTTAGCGTAGAGGAAAGGGGGTTGGGCGGCGATTGGATACCGGCAACGACATCGCTATACGGGCCGTCGATCTCGCCAAACACTACCGCTCGGGCGAGACGGACCTGATCGTGTTCAGCGGTCTTGGGTTCGAAGTGCGGCGGGGCGAACGTCTGGCGATTGTGGGTGAATCCGGGGCCGGAAAATCCACCCTGCTGCATCTTCTCGGCGGTCTCGACAGGCCATCGAACGGAACGATCCACTTCGGCGCGAAGGAGATCACGGCGCTGCCGGACACGGAACTGGCGGACTTCCGGAACCGCGAGATCGGTTTTGTCTGGCAGATCCATTATCTGTTGCCTGAGTTCACGGCGCTCGAGAACGTGATGATGCCGCTGCTGATCAGGGGCGCCTCCCATGAGGAGGCCGCCCGGCCGTCGCTGGCGCGGCTGGAGGAAGTGGGCCTCACGGCGCGCGCTTCGCACCGAGCGGGCGAGCTTTCCGGAGGCGAGCAACAGCGGGTCGCGCTGGCGCGGGCGCTGGTCGGGAGTCCGGCCTGTCTCTTCGCGGACGAACCGACCGGAAACCTGGACTCGCGAACCGGCGAGATGGTGTTCGGGCTGCTCGGGGAGCTGTGCCGGTCCCGGCGGCTGACTACGGTGATCGTCACCCACAATTTTTCGTTCGCCCGGCGGTGCGACCGCGTCCTGAAAATGGAGGGCGGCGTGCTCGGCCCCGCGGCAGAGGCATCCCTGAAAGAGCCGTCAAGGCAGGAGGACGGAAAAAACTATGTTTGAGCGATACACGGAAAAGGCCCGCAGGGTGATCTTTTTCGCGCGCTACGAGGCGAGCCAGTTCGGCAGCCCGTACATCGAGACCGAGCATCTGCTGCTCGGGCTGCTGCGCGAGGACAAGGCTCTGGCGAACCGCTTTCTGCGGTCGCACGCGGCCATCGAATCGATTCGGAAACAGATCGAGGCGCACACCACCGTCCGTGAGAAGGTGCCGACCTCGGTGGATCTGCCGCTGAGCCACGAGTGCAAGCGGGTGCTGGCGTACGCGGCGGAGGAGGCCGAGCGGCTGAACCACAAGCACATCGGCACGGAGCACCTGTTGCTCGGGCTGCTGCGCGAGGAGAAGTCGTTCGCGGCCGAAATTCTGCATGAGCGCGGGCTGCGGCTGTCGCAGGTGCGCGAGGAGATCGCGCGATCGACGTCGGAGAAGATGTCGTCGAGCCGGCCGAAGGAGAGCTCGCTGCTTTCGGAGTTCAGCCGGGACCTGACGCAGTCGGCGATGGACGGAGTGCTGGACCCGCTGATCGGACGGGATCACGAGGTGGAGCGGGTGGTACAGATCCTGTGCCGCCGCACGAAGAACAACCCGGTGCTGATCGGCGAGCCGGGCGTGGGAAAGACGGCCATCGTCGAAGGCCTGGCACAACGGATCGCCGAGGGGGATGTGCCGAGCTTCCTCTCGGACAAGCGAATTTTGGCGCTGGACCTGTCGTTGATCGTCGCCGGAACGAAGTACCGCGGGCAGTTCGAAGAGCGGCTCAAGACCATCATGAAGGAGCTGATGGAGAATCAAAACGCCATCATCTTCATCGACGAGCTGCACACGCTGGTAGGCGCGGGATCGGCCGAGGGATCGCTCGACGCGGCAAATATCCTGAAGCCGGCGCTTTCGCGGGGCGAGATCCAGTGCATCGGCGCGACCACGCCGGCCGAGTACCGGAAGTCGATCGAAAAGGACCGCTCGCTCGAGCGGCGATTCCAGGCCGTGAAGGTGCCGCCGCCGACAGAGACGGACGCGATCAAGATCCTCTTCGGAATCAAGGAGCGCTACGAGAAGTTCCACGCGGTTGCCTATACCGACGACGCGATTGAGACGGCCGTGCTGAGCCACCGCTATATCAGCGACCGCTTTCTACCGGACAAGGCGATCGACCTGATCGACGAGGCGGCCGC
>JAEHDI010000301.1 GCA_016880505.1 Bryobacterales bacterium
CTCGACCACCATCGGAATGAGCCCAGTAGCGCGGGGCTCAGCGCGAGTCGTTCCCGAGGTCATGAATTGTTCCACGCCGACCGCCGCCCCGGTCGCACGCGCTCAACTGCTCTCCAAGAGAGGCGCAAGGAAGGCGCCTCTCTTGGACTCGAACCGGGTCTATTTCGGCTGGGAAACGATCCGGATATACGGCTTAGGCGCCTTCCAGCCGCCTGGGAACTTGGTCTTCGCTTCCTCGTCGGAGACCGACGGGACGATGATGACGTCCTGACCTTGCTTCCAGTTCACGGGGGTGGCCACCTTGTGCTTCGCGGTCAGCTGGATCGAGTCGAGCAGCCGCAGTACTTCATCGAAGTTGCGCCCGGTGCTCATCGGGTAGGTGAGCATCGCCTTGATCTTCTTGTCGGGCCCGATGATGAAGACCGACCGCACGGGTGCGTTGTCCGCCGCCGTGCGCTTTGCGTCTCCGCTGGCGTTGGGGTGGATCATGTCGTAGAGCTTGGCCACTTTCAAATCGGAGTCGCCGATCAGCGGGTAGTTGACTGCGTGCCCTTGCGTTTCCTCGATGTCCTTCGCCCACCGCTGGTGATCGCCGACCGGGTCGACGCTCAAACCGAGGATCTTAGTGTTGCGCTTGTCGAACTCGGGTTTGAGGCCTGCCATGTAGCCCAGTTCGGTAGTACAGACCGGCGTGAAGTCCTTGGGGTGAGAGAACAGAATCGCCCAACCGTCCCCGATCCACCGGTGAAAATCGATCGTCCCCTGGGTGGATTCTGCCGTGAAGTTCGGGGCTTCGTCTCCTATACGTAGAGCCATGATGGTCCTCCGGAATTGCGTGATGCCAGATCAATGACGGGGTGCGGCGCCGTTTGGGCCGACACATCTCCTGTCGCGAATATCGGTTCACTTGGTGGTGAACCGCTTCAGCCGTTACTCGCGTACCGTCATTATAGTCCGGAGTCGGATCTTTGACCTATTGCCGGGTTCCATGGACCAGTGCCGATTCCCAATCCCTGCTCACTTGTCCGATCTCCTCTAGAACATCGCTGTCCGATCTCCCCGACGTCTTGAGCACATGGAAACCATGGTCGGCTGCTTCCAACCAGTGCATCGACCATGCGCCGCTCAGGCCGCTTAGCGCTCTTTCCATCAGGTCGCGCCTGCAAAGGCTGTCGCGTGTGCCGTTCAAGCAAAGAACCGGAACCTTGATGTGCGCGAGGTGCGCGTCGCGAAGCTTCTCCGGCTGACCTGCCGGATGGAGCGGATACGCGAGCAACAGGAGCCCGTCGCAGGGAAATCCGTCGGCCGCAAGCATCGAGGCCGCTCGCCCTCCCATAGATCGTCCCCCGATGATCAGGAGGTCTGGCGTGACCTCCCGGCGAGCGCGCAACGCGACGGCGGAGATGCATTCCTTGAGGCGAGGCATCGCGTCCGGCCGACTGGATCCTTGCTCCCGGTACAGGAAGTTGAAACGAACGACATCCATTCCCCGGCTGCAGAAAAGCTCCGTCAGTGCGAGCATGCCGCGATCGGCCATGTGACCACCGGCTCCGTGAGCGCATACAAACAGGGCCCGATTCGTGGGCGTGCCAGCGGGGTCGAGGACCGCCGTCGTCTCTTCAGTCCCGACCTCGACTCGCCATTCAGCGTTGCGCCTTCCGAAAGCCATTGGCATTAGCCCCATTACCCTGGCCCGACGCGTCAGAAGTTGATGCCGAAGATCAGCCGCGCCTCAAAAATCTGGTGCTCTGTGGTGTTGATGCCGCCATCGCTGGGATTCCCGGAGATCTGCGGCAACAGCGTGAACGTCGCCCACCATTTGGACGTGCCGTAGTGAATGTTCGGCCCGAGAAACCAGGCGGAGGCGAGGTAGTCATTCAAAGTCGAACCCTGATAGACAGAGTGATAACGCGCTTCGAGCCCCACCGACCAGTTTGGCGTGAACCGGTAGGCAGCACCGAATGTGAACTCCAGCACCGACTCCTTCTTCGTCTCACCGTCCTCCTGCTCCCATTCCTGCTCGAAGATGGCATTGGCGGCCAGCACCCACTTGTCGCCGATGTTCTTCGAGAAAATCAGCTTGTATTCCAGTTCCGCTTCGCTGCCGCTGTAGGTGGGTTCGAAATACAGCGCAATGCCGATCGGTTTGGTGTTCGGATTGAGCAGCTGATACTTCACCTCCGCGGACACGCCCTTGAACGAGAAC
>JAEHDI010000302.1 GCA_016880505.1 Bryobacterales bacterium
CCGGATGAAGAAAGGACGGCGATTGCCGATGCACCGACGCCGCCTCCACCGATGAAGGTGACAGCGGGCGCCGTTGTGTAACCTGTACCGCCGGTCGTCAAACTCACGGCACTTACAACACCCGGATCCGTAACTGTCGTGCCCGTCATTGAAAGCACCGCGGTTGCCGTAGCCCCGGAGCCGGCTCCGCCGGCAATGGTAACGGTGGGAGGAATTGTGTAACCCGAGCCGCCCGTCGTCAGGGGACTCACCAATCCCACCGCGCACGGCGGCCAGCCCGAAGACGCTTTCGACGTCGTCATTCCCTCCATCCCGGGCTACGGCTTCTCGGGCAAGCCGACCGTGACCGGCTGGGATTCCGACCGCATTGCTCGGGCCTGGGCGGAATTGATGAAGCGCCTCGGTTACACCAGATATGTCGCGCAGGGCGGCGACTGGGGCACCCCGATCTCCAGTGCGATGGCACGCCAAGGCGCCCCTGGCTTAATCGGCATCCACATCAACCTGCCGGCCACGGTGCCGCCCGAGGTCACTGCCGCGCTCGCCGGCGGCCCGACGCCGACGGGACTTTCCGACAAGGAAGGCGCAGTGCTTGACGCGCTAAGGAAAAACGCCATGGCGGGCAACGCGGCCTACTTCACGATGCTGAGTGCGCGGCCGCAGACGGTCGGCTACGGCGAGGCCGATTCGCCGGTCGGTCTTGCCGCATGGATCCTCGTCCATCCGGGCTTCGCACAATGGCGGTACAGCAACGACTCGAAGCAGTCGCCGACGAAGGACGACGTCCTCGACAACATCACGCTGTACTGGCTGACGAACACGGGAGCATCGGCGGGCCGCCTGTATTGGGAAAATGGGGCGCGCGGCAGCGTCATCGCCGCGGTCCCACAGAAGACCTCCGAAATCTCCCTGCCGGTGGCGATCACAGTCTTCCCGGAGGACGTCTATCGAGCCCCGGAGTCATGGGCCAAGCGCGCCTATCGCAACCTCAGCTACTTCCACGAAGTCGACAAGGGCGGCCACTTCGCGGCCTGGGAGCAGCCGGAACTCTTCGCTACCGAGCTGCGCGCCGCGTTCAAATCGCTCCGGACAGCGCCATGAACATACCGACGACGCGAATGTTCGCGGCAGCAGCCCTGATCGCGATGGCCGGTCCTGCGCTGGCGCAGGTGTCGAATGTCAAGCGCATCGATTTGCAGCGAAATGATCTGAGTATCCCTGGACGCGAGACTGTTCAGGCGATCGTCGAAATCGCGCCGGGAACGACCGCCGCCAGGCACTCACATCCGGGCGAAGAGATCATCTACGTCCTCGAAGGCACGTTGGTGTACGAGATCGACGGAAAGCCACCGGTAACGCTCAAGGCAGGGGACGTCCTGTTCATTCCGTACGGAGTGACTCACTCAGCGACGAACATCGGCAGCGGCCGCGGCGCGGAGCTTGCGACGTACGTCGTCGAAAAAGGGAAACCGCTCATCACACCTGCCGATAAGGACATCTCGATGAACACTGTCCCTAACACCCGAGACGGCCTGCCCAGCGCACGATGATCCAGATGCGTTTCGACAAGAGCAGCACGGCCCTTCTGGTCATCGATCCGTACAACGATTTCATTTCCGAGGGCGGCAAGGTATGGCCCCGTTTGAAAACCGTTGCGGAAGCGAACGGTTGCGTGCCCAACATGCTGCAGGCTCTGAACGCGGCGCGCGGAGCGGGGCTGCGAGTGTTTTACTCGCTGCATCACCGGTATCGGCCGGGCGACTACGAGGCGTGGCAGCACATCGCGCCGGTGCAGAAAGCAGCTCGCGACAGGAAGGTGTTCGAGCAC
>JAEHDI010000303.1 GCA_016880505.1 Bryobacterales bacterium
CGAGCGGCATAGTGTTAAGGAAAGTGCGCCGATTCATAAAGTGCATTGTCATTCTACCCGACAACGCGGCCGGCGACGCCTGTGCTCCAGCGGCTACTCGGGCCGGCTGAGGTCGGCAACGTAGACCTGAGTGTGCCCGTCGCGGTCGCTGGCGAAGGCGGCGTAGCGCTCGTCAGCGGAAAACGATGGGTGCGGATGGGTCCACTGAGGGCCGTAAACCGTGTCGGTGGCCGTCTCCATCCAACTGAGGGCGCCGCGGCGGGCGCTCCGTGCCGCCTCGAAGTCCTCCGCCAGCGCGTAACGGCTCTTCGTCCACTGGCTGCCCTGGTTGCTCGATTCGGACAGGCAAATCCGACGGCGCTGTCCACCGGCCACGTCCACCAGAAACAGCCCCTCATCGGGATGATTCGTGTCGCACAGCACCCGGGCGCCGGCGCGGTCCGCGCTGATGTGCCAGGCGTTGAATTCCGCGATGATGTTCCGTTCCCGCGTTCTCCAGTCCATCCGGCACAGGAGCTTTGGCCAGACGGTGTATATCAGATCGCCGGTGCGTCCCAGGAACGTCTCGTGCACGATGAATTCGTCGTTACCGTGCTTGTAAAGGCATTCCTGCCCGGAACCACTTCGCCTCACCCGGTGCATCCGCGGTGCAGGGTCGGCCGCGAACTCAATCCATTCCGGTTCCAACGGGTGGAACTGCGGATGGATCACCGTCCGCGGAAACGCGATGACGTGCCAGCCTTCCCCGTTGCATCGACCCACGGCGATACCGAAGCCGGAGTCCTGTCTGATGGCCGCGGTGATCCATTCGCCAGCGGCATCGAGCGAGCACTCGCCCAGTTGCGCCCCCGGAAACTCGTGGACCCTGTGCTCACTCAGGCTCGTTCGCTCGACTGCCCAAACGCCACCGCCGCGCACGAACAGGACGCGTTCGCCGTCTGGATGAATCACCGGAGAGAAGGGGTGAATCGCGTCGCTGTCCGTCAGCTGCCGGATCCCGCCGAGCGGAAATCCCGCCTCGAACAGTTGAGCCTGGCCCGTTCTGTACGAAGTGAAGATGATCGCCTGGCCGTCCGGGGTAAACGAACTGTGGAGAAAATACGTCGGGTGGCTGATGGACGGATGCCGCGTCATCTGGTGGATTGTTGCGCCCGTGACGCGGTCGCGAAATTCCGAGTGCTCCGGCGGATAGACGCAGCCCTTGCGCGACTCGCTCACGCGCCAGCGTCTCCTGCGTTAGGAAAAACGGAATACATCGGCGCGGCAACGGGTTGCGCAGTTCGAAGACACGTTTTAACAAAGTCGCGTTTCATGGTGCGTGCCAGACCGAATCCGTGTAGGATAAAGCGAGTATCGGCCTATGATGACTCGATTTTCCCTCAGAATACCGCACTTCCTCAGTGTGACGCCCTTGGCCGCGTGTCTGCTGCTGGCGGGTTGCTCCGAGGTATCAAGTTCGGCCCGCAAGAGGCTGTATCACATGGGGGAGCGCGTCGAGGCCGGCGCGCTTGTGTACACGGTGCTCGAAGCCGAATGGCAGCCACAACTCGGCGAAGGCGCCAACGCCCGTGTCCCGCAACATCAGTTTCTGATGCTCCGTGTGAGCGTCACGAATAGCAGTATTCGCGAGGTCAGTATCCCGCAGTTGCGGCTTGTTGGATCCCGCCGTGACCCTCACGCGGAACTGACGGACGGCGACCGGGTCCCGAACTGGCTCGGCATGCTACGCTCCCTGAAACCCGCCGACACGATCGAGGGTCGGATTCTGTTCGATGTGCCTCGGGAAGACTTCCAGTTGGAGGTCAGCGACGATGCCCTTGATCCGGAGCAGAGAAACGTCGCATTGATTGAGGTGCCGCTACGATTTGAGTCGGGGAATGCCGACCTGCCGCAGCGCACTCGTTAGGTGAGCGGAAGCGATGACGCAAACTTGGCTCGGCTTTGCCCTGCTGTTCGCGCTCCAGCAGGCGCCAGTGGGGACGTTCGGGATAACCAGTCCAACGCTGCATCAGTTCGAGGACGGGCCGGCGATTCCGGCCGGACACCGCTTCATCCCCGGAGAAACAGTGTTCTTTAGTTGCCAGGTTCAGGGCTACCGGGCAACCCCGGAACAGAAGGTCCGCCTCAGCTACAGGGTCGACGCTGTCGACGCCGACGGCGTCCTGCTCGCGGCCACGGACACCGGCAAGATTGATACCGAACTCGCCCCGCAAGACAAGGAGTGGATGCCCAAGATCCGCCGCGCCGTCCTCATCCCTCCGCACGCGCCCCCTGGGCAGTACCGGATCGTCGCCACCGTCAAGGACGAGGTCGGTGGGCAGGAGGCGAAGACGGAGCTATCGTTCCAGGTCCACGGCAGGCGCGTGGAACCGAGTGACACTCTTGTCGTCCGGAATTTCCGCTTCCTGCGGAGCGAACTGGATGACAATCCGCTTCCCGTTGCCGTGTACCGTCCCGGCAACACGCTGTGGGCGCGGTTTGAGATGACCGGCTTCAAAATTGGCGAGAAAAACCGCGTTCACGTGGAGTATGGGATCGCGATCCTCAGTTCGGACGGAAAGCAACTGTTCGCGCAGGAACAAGCCGCCGTCGAAGAGGATTCGCCCTTCTACCCGAAACGGTATGTGCCCGGCCAGCTCAGCCTGAACATCCAGCCGAAGACACCGCCCGGCGAGTATACCCTCGTGGTCTCTGTCCGGGACCAGGTCGGCGCCCAGACAATTGAGACACGCCAGCCTTTCCGCATCGAGGAGTAAGAGGGCCCGCCGTTCCGGCAAGCCCTCCCTTGCTTCGCCGGCTATTGCACCACTGTGAACGTCAAAGGGGCGCTGGTTACGCTCTGCGCGTTGTAAGTAGCCGTCGCGCTCGCCTGCCAGTCACCTCTCGGATCGCGCTTGCCAATCGTGTAATTCCA
>JAEHDI010000304.1 GCA_016880505.1 Bryobacterales bacterium
CCGAGACCACCGCTGTGCCCACAATGCACGCCACGACTGTTTTACGAAGGCCGAGCCGCTGGATTCCCCAAGCCGCCGGCAACGTTCCCGCGAGACTGCCAATCGTGGCCGCACTTGTGATCAACCCCAGAAAGTCTTCCCGAAAACCGCGATCCAACAGGTAAAGGTTGTAGAGTAGGACAAATACAAAAACGCCAAGGTGGTAGAGCGACGCTGTCAGTAAGTAACGCCAGTAGGCCGCTCCGGGTCCTGTTGCTTCCAGCCACCAGCGTGTGCCTTTCCATAGCGCCGGCGCAAAAGCAACCGCGTGATGCATGGCGCGCGCGGCGACGTGCCCGGCGTAACGTACCCGCGCCTGCCACCGCAGGCGCGGAGTGATCTCGGACGCCGGCAAGTTGCCGGGTTCGGCCCGTGCAGGCAGACGCGACGGAAGCAGACGCCGCTTTAGAACGCTCCACTTGCCGGCATCGAGTAGACAGAGATGCAGCCAGACCTCGTCCTTGTTCGGCCGGAAGTAAGCTTCCATCGGCGAAGCCGCATAACGCTCGAACCAGAATTGAACGCCCTTGGGAACTTCTACGATTTCGGCTTCAGCCGTTTCGTGCACACGGCAGTCGAACCATTCGGCTGCCAGCCGGAACGCGATCGCTTCCAGCCGCCGCAGACCGGGTGGGTGCAAGCCCCGCCACTTCTCCCAGAAAGCCCCATCGTCCGCGTTCGTCTCGAGGAAGCAGGCCAACTCATACGCGTGACACAGGCGCAGGCTCCCGCGCAGCAGGTGCCTCAAAAGGTGGAGGCTCGTGTATGCCAAGCCGTCTGCGGGTTCGAGCGCGGGCACGCAACGCCCGTCTACCGGATGTTTGGTCCGCCGCTCCCAAAACTCATCGAGTCCTGGAGCGGCAAACCGCTCGGTCTCCTCATCCCAGAACCGGAAATGAACGTCCACACAGACCGGCACGTCGGGGTCGAAGTAGTTCCCGCGCCACTCGAACCCGGTCTTCCGGATCATCGTCGGCAAGTGGTCTATGGGGAAGTTCTCGAAGCCTTCGGCTGGCTCGTATCCGAGTTCGAGCAGTACGTCGCGCGCCCGGTGGAGCGAATCGGGCGGGCAGTAAAGGTCAAGATCGTACTGGACTCGCAGCCGCGAATCCGCCACGTATCGCGGCCACTGCGTCAGGCCCTTCAGCATCACGTACTCAGTCCGAGACCCGTCGAGCGCGCAGCAAATCTTGAAGACATCCTCCCGAATCCTGGTGTTTCGCTCCGTGTTGTCCGCAAGATTCCGTCCGACGCGCTCGCGGACCCACTCGGGAAATTCCTCCTCGCATCGCTCCCAAAGGAACAGAGTTATCTGCGAGCGGTCGCAGAAGTGGAGCGTATCCTTCCATTCGCGGTCGCAGAGAACTTGCAGCCCCCGAGGGTCAGGATGCGTAAACCGCAGTGCGGCCAGCGCCGCTCGGACGCCGGCCGGGACGCGCCGGTTCTCCTCCCACAGGATCGGTTTCAAGTCAGAAGTCAATCCTGAGCGCTAGTTGCACGCGGCGCGGCTGACCAGTCGCAAAGATCTTGCCGAAGAACGGTCCGAAGTCCGGATACGGTCCCGGTATGCCGAAGTTCGGATGATTGAACGCGTTGAAGAACTCCGCGCGAAACTCGACCGCCTTCGACTCCCGTACCGGAAATCGGCGGTGCAACGCCAGGTCGAAGACATTATTCCCCGGGCCCGGTAGAATGTTCCTGCCGGCGTTGCCGAAGGTGTACTGCGCGGGTGCACGGAAGGCATCCGTATTGAAGAACCGGTCCGCGGTCCGTTGGCTGCGCGGAAGCCTAACGCTGACTCCCGGTACCACGTCCGGCCGGTTCGGCGTGCCCGAGTTGGCGGGATCAAAGGCGAAGTAGACCGGGTTGAGCGGCGTTCCGTCCTGGAGAGTCACGATCCCGCTCATCTCCCAGCCGGACAGCACGGGCCGCAGGAAAGCCGCGGCGGGCAAAGCGTACACGAAGCCCGCGCTAATGCGCCGGCCTACGTCGAAGAAAGACAAGCCGCGCTCGAGTCGCAGGTTCCGTTCGTCCTGGGCGCCGAAGCTCTCGAAGAATCCCGGAATCACGCTGTCGGCATCGTCAATGGATTTCGACCAGACGAAACTGGTGAGGAAGGTGAGCCGGCTGGCCATTCTCTTTTCCACTTTGACCTGAAGGGAATGGTAGATGGAGTTCGAAATGTGCTGCCGCTGAATAATCTCGCCGAGTTCGGGAAACGGTCGGAGCTGTTGGAGGTCACCGGGCCGCGGTGGTAAGTTTTCCCCGGTCTCGACGCGAAGCGGCGTGTTGAATCTGCGGAACCGTCCCAGCCGCGTGCCCTTCGTTCCCACGTAGGAGACGTCCAGGACGATCCCCTCCGGCAGTTGCTTCTGCAATCCCGCCGACCACTGCTGCACGTATGGCGTCCGCGCATGGCGGTCAATTCCGAAGTAGCCCGGCAGGCCGGTCGACGCTGTCTGCGGGAAGCCGTTCTCGAGCGTCAGCATCGGCGTGATTCCGTCGGTCGCGTTGTTCTCGTTGCGCACGCCGTTCCGTATGAGATCGTACGACTCAATGGCCATCTCCGGACTGAAGTAGATGCCATAGCCCGCACGAAACACGAGCTCCCGGCCCGGCAAAGGCCGGAACGCAAGCCCTACCCGCGGCGCGAAGTTGTTCCGGTCCGGATCGACGGCGTATTTCACGGGCGCCAGCCTCGGCGCTGCCGGCAGCGTTGAATAGTCCAGGTTTTGCAGGTGGCCCCGCTTCTCTGTGAACGGCGACGTGTACTCGTACCGCAGGCCGAAGTTCAGCGTCAGGCGGCTTGTCCATCGCCAGTCGCTCTGCACGTAGCCTGCTGCGGAATTGTTGTGAAGATACGCCAGCGTGGTGCCGACGTTGCGGCTTGTGATCTGCGGGAAACCGAGCAGGAAGTCCGCCAGCGGGTCGCCAGTCGTCCCGGGCGCCGACGGGTCGCCGGTGAAGGCGCCCGTGAAGATGAACTGTCCCCGCGCCAATTGACTCTGGAGGTAATTGAGGTTAAACCGTACCCATTCGAAACCGAACCGCAGCGTGTGCCTCCCGCGGGCGACCGAGACCTCGTCGGAGAAATGCCAGAGGTTATCGCGCTGCGTCAGCGGCAGGGTGGGCGAGTCGGTCACCGTGGAGAAGTTGGTAATCAGGAAGTACGGCAAGCCGTATGTAAACGGGTCGTCAGGAATCCCCGAGATGCCAAGCTCCTTCGCGACATTGGTCTTGAACGCACTCTCTGGAACGTCAAAAACCCGTAGCCGCGTGAACGAAACTCGGGCTTCATTGAGCCACGAGGATCTGCCGAAGGTGTGGCCGAGTGCG
>JAEHDI010000305.1 GCA_016880505.1 Bryobacterales bacterium
AGGAGTTCGCGCCAAGATGGCAGGCATTGTGAATATCGTCGCGCCGCGCAGACGAGGAAAACATGATAACGGGGAGGCAGGGCAGACCGGACACCTGGCGCAGCCATTGCAACACTTCCATCCCGCTCTTGCGAGGCACTTGGATGTCGAGCATGATCAGGCACGGGAGTGGATAACGTGCCCGGTCCGAAAACCTGCCTTCGCCAGCGAGGTAATCGATGGCTTGCTGGCCATCGGCAACCGCTTCAATGACATTCGTGATTCCCACGTCGGCAAACGCGCGCTTGAGGAAGAACACATCATTGTCATCGTCGTCCGCGTAAAGTATTGGCGCCGTATTCTTCACTCAATTGCCGCGGGGCAGTTGCAGCCAGAAGCGGCTGCCTTTGCCCAATTCGGATTCGACCCCGACAGCGCCGCCCATGCGTTCGGCGGCTTTGCGCACGATCGCGAGGCCCATCCCCGTTCCTGAATAGTCGCCGGTCTGGTGTACGCGCTGGAACATTTGGAACAGTTGCGACTTCGCGGCAGGTTCGATGCCGATGCCATTGTCTTCGATCCAGAGCCGCACCTGGCCGTCCCGCGGTTCGCTGTAAACGCGCACCTGCGCCTTCACGCCCTGGGGAACGAATTTGACCGCGTTATCGAGCAGATTCGTCAGACATTGCGTCAGAGAAGCTTCATGCCCGCGCATGTGCAGGATCGGCGTCATCAGGGTGACTTCGGAGCGAGGGGCCTGGAGCTCGGGGCGCTCAGAAATGATGTCACGCAGCAGCCTGTCGATATCGATCGATTTGAATTCGAGTTCCTGCCGCGACAGGCGGGTGAAGGCCAGAACGTCTTGAATGAGCCGATCCAGCCGGCTGGCCGCGCTGACAACTCTTTTCAAGTAATCTGTGGCCGGCGGGCCAACCTTCTGCCCGAACTCAGCCAGGGCAATTTGTGTAAAGCTTTCGATGGCGCGAATCGGCGCCCGCATGTCATGCGAGAGGCTGTAGGAGAACGCCTCCAGTTCACCGATCGTTTGGCGCAGCGTCGCCGTCCGCTCAAAAACAAGCTTCTCCAGTTCCTCGCGATTCCGCGACAGCGCTTCGCGCGCGACCACAATGTCGCTCACGTCTGTGCTGCAACCTACGTAACCGGCAAACTCAGCCCAGGGCGGCAGGCGAGGAAGTCCGGTGGAGAGCAGCCAGCGGAACTCGCCGTCCGCGCGCCGGCAACGGACCTCGGCCTGGAAGGGACTGCGAGCGATGGCCGCCTTCTTATAACCTTCCACGTAACGCTCGTAATCATCCGGATGCACGAATTTTGCCCAACCAAAGCCGAGCAGTTCGCTTTCCGGAACACCAAAGAAGTGGCGATAGGCGCTGTTCACGAACTGGCAGCCGTGCTGGTCGTTTACCCAAATGAGCACCGGCGCGCTATCTGCCAGGAGGCGGAAGCGCGCTTCGCTCTCGCGCACGGCCTCGTGAGCGCGTTTGCTCTCGGTAACCACCGCGGCCAGTATCAGCCCGCTCAGGGTAATCGTCCCTATAAACGCCTGTAGAAAAAGAAGAGATTGATTTGCATCTTCCGTCGCAAACGGTCCGGCGCCCTGCAAAGTTCCCCACAATGCTATGGCGGAGGTCAGCAGGGCACAGGACGCAGCGGCGCGCCGCCCAAATCGAAAGGCAGCCCAAAGCAGCGGTAGCATGGCCGCGTATGCCAGCGGATAATTTGAGGTGCCCAAAAAGAGTGGTGCGAGAAACACTATGCCTGCGATGAGTAAGAGCACCACCAACAGGGCGGCGGCTTCGGTGGCCTGCCGCGCCGTGAGCCGACGGGCCGGATTAGTCAGCCAGAGCAGGAGGAACGGCGCGACGATCAAATTGCTGACTACATCGCCCAGCCACCAGGTGAGCCAAATCGCTCCGTAGTTCTGCCACTGAGCAGAACCACCCAGGCACAAGCTCGTCACACCGATAGTGGCGCTGAGGGCCGGGCTCACCACGGCAGCCAGACCGACGTATTTGAAAATACCATGAGCGTTTTGAAATGCGCCCGTTCCGTTCGCGTAGCGGCACACCAGCCACGCCCCAACAACGGCTTCAAGTGTGTTGCCAGTGGCAATGCCAAACGTTGCCCCGAGGGAACCCTGGGTGGTGAAATTTACGAGAAACGCGCCCACAAACACCCCCGGCCATAGCCAATAGCCCCAGCGGAGGAGGACCGCCAGGGCGAGGCCGGTCGGCGGCCACACCGGCGAAGCGCTCACGTGCATAAAAGCGAGCGAAAGGCCAAAC
>JAEHDI010000306.1 GCA_016880505.1 Bryobacterales bacterium
AAGGCAGTTCACAATCTCGTCTTCGATCTGCTCGGGCGCGCAGAAGATGTGGGCGTCATCCTGCGTGAAGCCGCGGACACGCAACAGCCCGTGCATGACGCCGGAGCGTTCGTACCGGTACACCGTGCCGAGCTCGCCCAGCCGGACCGGCAGGTCCCGGTAGCTTCGCATCCTGTCCTGGTAGATGAGGATGTGGAACGGACAGTTCATGGGCCTGAGCTGATACTCGGCGTCGTCCAACTCCATTCGGGCGAACATGTTCTCGGCGTAAAAGTTGTAGTGGCCGGACGTCTTCCAGAGGTCGGCGCGGGCCACGTGGGGAGTGTAGACGAGCGAATAGCCGCGGGCGACATACTGGTCGCGCATCCAGTCCTCGATGAGCTTGCGGACGACCCCGCCTTTGGGGTGGAAGAACGCAAGCCCCGGGCCGGCCAGTTCCTGGATGCTGAACAAGTCGAGTTCCCTGCCGAGCTTCCGGTGATCGCGCTTCTTGGCCTCCTCAAGCTGATGCAGGTAGGCCTCGAGTTCCTTCCGGGTAAAGAAGGCCGTCCCGTAGATGCGCTGCATCTGGTGGCTGTGCTCGTCGCCGCGCCAGTACGCGCCAGCGATGGAGAGCAGCTTGAACGCCTTGATGCGCGAGGTCGAGGGCACATGCGGGCCACGGCAGAAGTCGATGAAATGCGGGCCGAGGGTGTACTCGGAGAACATGTCGTCGGCGCGCTCCTCGATGAGTTCGCACTTCATCTGCTCACCCATTTCGGCGTACTTCTTCAGCCCCTCCGCCTTGGGAGTCAGCCTGCGTTCGTAGGGCAGGTCCTTCGCCTGGAGTTCCCACATTTTCGACTCGATTTTCTCGAGGTCTTCCGGCGTGAACGGCTCGTCGCGCAGGAAGTCGTAGTAGAAACCGTTGTCGATCGGCGGCCCGATCCCGAGCTTCGTATTTGGATACAGTTCGAGCACGGCGGCTGCCATCAAATGGGCGGTGGAGTGGCGGTAGACTTCGAGGGCTTCCGGATTCTTCGTCGTCAGGATTTCGAGTGTTACATCCGATTCAAGGGGGCGTGTCAGGTCGTACAGGCTCCCATTGACGCGCGCGACGACGGCCTCGTCGGCGAGGCGTGATCCGATCTTTCTGGCGATATCGATGGGACGGACACCCGCCGGATGCTCTTGCCGGCTGCCATCCGGCAGAGTAACACTAATGGTGCTCATAAGGGCTGAATTTTCAGCGTAACACAGGCTTCACTTTCGTCCGTCGCGCTGCGGCAGCGCCGCGGCCCGCTTCCGCGCTAAGATTGAAGAAGGAGAACTCGGGTCCGTGATGGGCCAGCCTTCCACGCAAGCCATTACGTTTGACGAATCGAACCTGGTAGAACGGGCCCAGGGCGGTGACGCGCGTGCCTTCACAGAACTCGTCAACCAGTACGAGCGTAAGATCTTCAGGCTGGCGAAGCACATCACACAGAGCCAGGAAGACGCGGAAGACGTGCTTCAGGAGACGTTCCTGAAGGCTTACGAACACCTGCCCGAGTTCCAGCGGCAGTCAAAGTTCTACACGTGGCTTGTGCGCATTGCGGTAAACGAGTCGCTGATGAAGCTCCGCAAGCGCAGGACGGCACGGACGGTGTCTCTGGACGAGGGCATCGACACCGGAGAAGAGACTGTAGCGCGAGAGATCGCGGTCTGGGAAGACAATCCCGAGGAACGGTATTCGAGAGAGGAGTTGCGCAGGATTCTCGACGAGGCGATCGACGCCCTGCCACCAATCTTTCGTACCGTATTCGTGCTCCGCGATATCGATGAGCTTTCCACGGAAGAGACGGCCGGCGTGCTGAACATTTCCATTCCCGCCGTCAAGAGCCGGCTTCTGCGCGCGCGGTTGCAGCTTCGGGACCGGCTCACGCGATTTTTCAAGCGGAAAGGAGACGACGTCTTTGCTTACTTGTAAGGCCTTCATGGACGAACTCTCCGAGTACCTCGACGGTACCATTCAGGAGGAGATGCGCCAGCAGCTTGAGGCGCACGTTACGGAGTGCCCGAACTGCTGGGTGATGGTGGATACCACCAAACGGACCATCCAGATTTACAAGGGCATGGATCCTCAGCCCCTGGCTGAGGATCTGCACCGCCGCCTCATGAACGCTCTTGAAAAGAAGATGGCAGGCCAGCATCCTTAGCAGCCTGTCCGCGTCCGGCCGGACATAAACCGCGGTAGAACGGACACCATCGGCACTGCCGGCCTTCCCGTAACGGGAAACTGAGCTTGTTTTGCGCCTCGCGGAACCTCCCCACGCTTCCGCGTGCAGCGGCGAGGGCCGCTTCGGAGAGATCCACAGAGACGGACCTGCCCGGCCTGAGGAAGCAGACGTACGCTTCGTCAGGCAGCCGCCCGCACACCCGTTCGAGGGCAAGCGCGTAGAGGCGTAGTTGCAGCGCGTAGTCATCGGCCCGCGGGTGGGCATCCTCATCCCGAATGTCGTTGGTTTTGTAGTCCACGAGCACAAGCCGGCCGTTTTCCTCAAACCAGAGGTCGATCTGGCCGTGCAGCACGATGTCGTCGACGGCAAGGAGGAAATCGAACTCCCGTTCGATCCTGTCCGCGCGACGGACCCGGCACCCAAGCGGGCCCGCATCGAACCGGGCCTTCAGTTCCACGGCCTCCGCGCCCGGAAGCTCTATGGCGGCGCCCGCAAGCAGAGCGTGAACCTGAAGTCCGAACTCGGCGGCATCGGGTTCGTCCAGCTCCTCACGTACAGACTGGCTCTCGTATCCCCCGCCGGCGGCCGGCCGGGGGACGCCGCTCCATCCCAGGTAGCGATCGAGAAAATAGCGGTGTGGGCATTGTTCGAAGGCAAGAATCGCCGTCACCGAAGCGGAGGAATCGTGCTGGCCGGACGCCGCGCCATGAGGTACGAGGAGTTCTTCCACCGGCAACGAGAAGTCTCTCTCACGCATTTCCACCGCCTCAGGTGGGCCGGCTGCGCGAAACAACCGCACCTCGAAATGCGCGCCTACGGGGGCAAAAACCCGCGGCCCTGCGTCGGTCTGTTGGAGATCGATGCCGAACGCTCCGGCGACCCTCTCCGCCCTCGCGCCGGGCCGGTCAGTCCTCGCGAACGAGAGTACAAGGTGCTCCTCCGCTCGAGTCATGGCGACGTACAGCAGGCGGTCCTCCTCCTCACGCTCACGGGCGTCGGTCAGGGCCATGGACTCCACATGGAAGACGTCGTCCACATAGCCGCTTCCCGCCGGATTCCGCCACCGGACTCCGAGTCGGCCTTCCGGCGCAAGGCACAGTGAAGGCTGGGTGTCGTTCGTATGGCGATGGAGCGCCGCCAGCAAGACAACCGGGAACTCCAGCCCCTTCGCCTGATGGATGGACATCACCCGCACGGCATTCGAGGAGTCGTCCGGCGGCGCGTCGGCCTCTGTTGCCGCCTCGCGAATCCATTCGAGATCCTCGACGAGTTCGTTCACCGGACGCGGCTGCGCACAGTGCCAGTCACAAACCAGCGCGAGCAGCTTATCCACATTGGCCCGGGCGCGCCCATCCAGTTGACTTCCGTATCCCGAGCCGTCGATGGCGTCAAGCAGCAGGCGATCGGGCGGAACGTCGTCGCGTACGCTCCGAAGCCGGTTCAACAGATCGCGGAATCCCCGGAGCCGCTCGAGGTCCCCGGCGTCGAACGAGGAAAGGTCCAGATGATCGAGCCGCCGCAGCACAGTGCCGAGCCTGTCGTGCGATTTCATCCGCAACAGTGTCTCGTCGGCGACACCTCCCAGGGGAGATCGCAGAACGCCCGCCAGCGCGATCTCGTCCCGTGGATTGTCGATCGCGCGGAGAAGCAGAACCAGATCCCGCACTTCGCGGGCCTCATAAAAGGTTTGCCCACCTGTCGTCAGATAAGGAACATCAAATTCCTTAAAGGCGCGCTCAATCGGCGGGAGGGCGGTGTTCGCGCGCACAAGAATCGCAAAATCGCGAAAACGGGCCGCGCGGGGATCGTTGAGAGATCCGATTTTCAGTTTCCCTTCGAGCTCGCGGATGCGCCGTGCGATCCAGCGGGCCTCGACGTCCGCCGGATCCGCCGGTTTCGCGGCACAAGCTACGATCACCTCCACCGACGGTTCGGTTTTCCGGCAGAATTGCCGCTTCGCCTTCAATTCGCGCAGCTCGATACCCGGAGCGTCCGCCAGGACGCATTCCGCCGCCGAAAGGATCGCCTGACGGCTGCGGTAATTCTCGTCTAGCTCGTCGACTTTCCACCTTGCGCTCTCGATGCCTTTCCGGTACTCCCGGAACGCTTCCGGCGCGGCTTGCCGGAATCCGTAAATAGACTGGTTGATGTCACCGACAGCAAAGAACCGTTCCGGTGACCGGATCAGGTTCACGATCTTCCATTGGAGCGGATTCGTGTCCTGAAGCTCGTCCATCAGAATGTAGTCGAAGCTCTTCCGGAGGGAATCGCGCACCTCGGGATTTCCTTCGAGCAGCCTGATCGTGTGCTCCTCCAGATCGGAAAAATCGAGCGCGCTCAGTTCCCGCTTTCGCGACCTGTAGGCCTCGTCGATCCGCTCGATCGCCTCCACCAGCAACGCGCGGAACCGCTCGTAGTATTCCGTTGCCAGCAATGCTTGAAGTCGGGGAATCCGTCTCTTCCGTAAATCGCGGGCGGCTTCGCGATCGGGACCTGGCTTGAACGCGTTAAGGTCGCACTTGAAATCTTTAAGCAGGCGGAAGTGTTCCGCACCCAAGGGTTTCCGTTCCAACGTTCCGGCGCGCTCCAACCAGCCCTTGATCGAGGTAATTCTGCCTATCTGCGGTGTTGTCTTTGGCGGCGGAACCCTCGAGAGCAGGTCGTACAACTCCTGAACAATGCCGGAGAGGCTCTCTGCAGGGGGCGATGCATCCCTTCCGCGCGCGAGCGGGACGCCGGCAACTCGTTGCGCATGATAGACGTGGATCAGGCAACTTGCGAGGTCTGTCGAGAAGTAGCTCGCGTCCAGCAGCCCGCGAAACTCGGACGGCCGCTCGGTGTAGAGCCGTTCGAGCGCCGCATCGGCCGCATGGTCGAGTTCGGCCGCGCTCGCCGGTGCGTCCATCACTATGAATCCGGGATCGAGTCCCGCGGCCACTGAGTTCTCGCGAAGCAGCCGTGCGCAAAAACCATGGATGGTTGAAACGTACGCGCGCTCGATCTGCTCACGGACTTTCGCATCGCCGGAGAAGGCGTTGACCAGGCGCTGCTTGATCTCTGTTGCGGCCTTTTCGGTGAACGTTATGGCAAGAACGCGGAGCGGTGATACGCCACGCGCGGACACCAGCCAGCAAAACCGCTCCACCAGCACACGGGTCTTGCCGGAGCCAGGTCCCGCGACGACGCAGACATCCTGTCCACTGCGTTCGACGGCCGCCTTCTGCTTCGGCGAGAGTGTCATTCCTCGAACCCTCCCGCGGCAGTCGCACCCGCGGCGCTCTCTACCCTGCAGATGTCGAGGAACTCGCAGTACTCGCAGAGGCGTTCGTCGGCAGGAGATGGGGCGATCCGCCCACCGTGTACGGCGTCCAGCACTCCGGCGACCTGCCCGGACGCAGTCGCCGACAGTTCGGCCAGTACCTCTGACGTGCAATCTGCGCCGGCCTCGAGGCCTGGAAGAGGAAGATGCCAGCCTTCAAGACTCGTCTCCCGCCGCAGTCCGGCAAATAGCATTCCGGCCGGTTCGTGGCCGAGCACCTGCTTGACAGCCAACAGATACAACCCCGCCTGTACGAATCGACCCTGTTCCGTTCCTTTGCGGCGGTCACGCACCTTTTGGGCACGGCTGTACTTGTAATCGACAACCAGGGCGAGGCCGTCCTCGTAGACGTCAACGCGGTCCATCCTCCCCCGCAGCCGAACGCCTTCACGAAGCGTGAACTGGAAGGAGTGCTCGTACAGGCGTTTGCTTGCAGGCGGTAGTTCGAGATCCGTCAGGAACCGGCGCAAATCGCGAAACAGCTCCAGTCGGATGGCTTCGCGCCGGTAACCGTCGGGAATACCTCTTTCCTTGTAGACCCGCCGCAACTCGGCGTCGAACGCTTCCTCCAGAGGCACACCGGACCCAATGCACAGCGCGAGAACACGGTGGATGACATCTCCTTGCGCGAGTTGGTCAAACCGTTCAGAGGGGCGGCGAGGCGGGCCCTTGAGGCCCAGAGTGTTCCGCGCAAAAAAGAGGAATGGGCACTGGAGAAACCCCTCGACGGCGGACGAGCTTGTCGATGCGTGCTTCTCGACAAGCCGGTCGAGGAGGCCGGGGTCGCGGATCACAACCGGCCGGTCCACGCGGCTGGTAGGGCCGCCGGCGAGCCGTACCGGGCGGCTCTGTTCCTGAACCGCCGTAGCCTGGATCTCGTCGAGAAAGAAGGACCTGAGATTGGCGTCTCCGCTCTCGTTGAATTGCGGGTAACTCAGCACCAGCGTGGATGTCGCGCGAGAGACCGCCAGGTCGAAGAGAAAACGCTCCTCGCGATCCCGCTCGGC
>JAEHDI010000031.1 GCA_016880505.1 Bryobacterales bacterium
GTCGATCGTTGCCGCGGGAGGCAGCGGTCTGGCGGTGCGGACGGAAGCGGCGACGTCGCGGTCGCTGCCGACAACAATCGCTGGCACCACGGTACGGGTGGTGGATTCCACGGGGGTCGAGCGGTTAGCGCCCCTGTTCTTTGTTTCACCACAGCAGGTTAACTACGTCCTACCGGCCGGCACGACTCCGGGGCTGGCAAGAGTGACCGTTACAAGCGGTGACGGGACGGTCTCGGCTGGGACGGCGCAGGTGGAAGCGGTGGCTCCGTCGCTGTTCACGGCAAATGCGAGCGGCTTAGGCGTTGCAGCGGCGGTAGCGACACGTGTGAAAGCGGACGGATCGCAATCGAGCGAGGTCGTGTTTCAGTGTGTCGCCGGTCCCGGAACGTGCGTCGCGAAGCCGATCGACCTGGGAGCGGCGGGAGACCGGGTTTACCTGTTGCTGTTCGGCACGGGAATCCGTGGCCGGAGCGGCTTGCCGGCTGTGCGCCTGACCCTCGACGGCGCGAATGTTCCGGTCGATTACGCCGGGGCACAGAGCGAGTTCGCGGGACTCGATCAGGTGAACGCCGGACCGATTCCGCGGTCCTTCGCTGGACGTGGGGAAACGGCCGTCGAACTCACTGTGGACGCCAAGCCGGCGAACATCGTGACGATCAGCTTCCAGTAAAGAAGTCGGCCGCTCAGATGAATTTGTACGCGCCCGGCACAGGCAACGGCGGAACCTCGATGTTCGCTTCGTAGCTCAGTGCTTTCGGCGAAAGGTCGCGCTTGGAGTTCATGATCATGTCCCATGTGATCTCCAGCCCTGAGTAGGCGGATTCACGGGCCATGATACAGGTCATCGTGCTTTCGGCGACCGCCATGGCGTGGTTAATGTACGGGCCGTCACCGCGAATGCTGTTGACCATCGCGGTGTGTTCCCGAACGTAAGGGTTCTCCATCGGATCGCGGAACCCGCCGCGGACGTCCTGGCCCGAACCGCTACCCATGTCATGAGCGTTGCTGCGTCCCTTGGTGCCGACGACCAACTCGCTCACGTTCGTCGCGCAGCCTTTCGGGTATTGCCGGCAGTAGCTGGACATGTGGACGCCGTTTGCGTACTCGAAATCGGCGCTGAGGTGGTCGTAGATGTTCCCGTAGGCGGCTTCCCGCGGCCGCCAGATCGCTCCACCGGAGGCGACAACCTTCTCGGGATGCGTGCCCATGACCCAGTTACAGACGTCGATGTTGTGCAGATGCTGCTCGACGACCTGGTCCCCGCAGAGCCAGACAAAGGAGTACCAGTTGCGGTTCTGCCAAACCATCTCGCTCCACTTCGGGTCGCGCTGCCCCTTAGGGCCGGGCCAGCCTCCGCCGAGGAACTGGAGCACGGGGCCGCCGACCCAGTCGGCGTAGGTCGCGACAACATCGCCGATGGCGCCGTTCTTGATCTTGTCGATCGTTTCCGTGTAGTCGCGGGCGAAGCGTCGCTGCGCTCCCGACATCACCGTCAGCTTAAGTTCCTCCGATTTTTTCGCCGCGGCCATAAAGCGGTGTACGCCCACTGGATCCGTGCCAAACGGCTTCTCGCAGAAGACGTGCTTCTTGGCTGCGATGCAGGCCTCGAAGTGCTCCGGGCGGTAACCAGGGGGCGTGGCCAGCATGACGATGTCGACGTCGGAAGCGATGACTTTCTTGTACGCGTCAAAGCCGACGAAGTGCCGGTCGGGCGGCACTTTAACGCGATCCTGCAGCTTGGGATTCTTTATCTCGTCGCGGATCGACGCCAGCGATTTCTCGAGCCGGTCCTCGAAGATGTCCCCCATGGCGACAATCTCGACGTTCTCGGTACCCGTCAGGAGATTGACCACCGCTTCTGTGCCGCGGCCGCCACAGCCCACAAGTCCTGCCTTGAGTTTCTCCTTGCCGGCTCCACGCACAAGCTCGGGCCGGATAATGGTGAATGCAGACGTTCCTGCACCAATCACGCTGGAGTTCTTAAGAAAAGAGCGTCGCGACAGACTATCGGAGTTTCTGTTCATCCTTCTCACCTCGGACGCCTATTCTATCTCCTACCGGTATGGGAGTGCCCGGACCCGCAGCGAATTGCAATTTGGGTTTCCGGCTCAGGGCGACTGAGCGACAATAGAACTTTGCTTTCTTGGCGGTGGCGAGGAGGCAGACGGCGATGATCCAGGGCGTGAACATTGCGGCCGTGACGCCCCGGCGCGCGAATGCGGACGGCGTGGACCTTGGGGCGACGCTGGAACTGGTCGATTTCCTATGCGACAAGGGAGCGGGCGGCATAGCGCTGCTCGGTTCGACCGGCGAGTTTTCCCATTTCGACCTGGAGCAGCGGCTGCATCTGATCCAGTTTGGCGTGAAGCGAAGCCGGGCGCCGGTCCTCGTCAACGTGTCGCACTCCTATCTGGACGGGGCGCTGGCACTGGCGCGTGGGGCCGCCTCGTATGGAGCAGCCGCCTTGCTGCTGATGCCACCGATCTTCTTCCGCTACCCGCAGGAGGACATCCGGACGTTCTATCAGGAGTTCGCGCGCGATCTCGGCGTCTCTGTGCCGGTCTTTCTTTACAACGTGCCGCTTTTTACGAGCGAGATCGCGTGTGAAACGGCGGCGGGTCTGCTAGCCGAGGGCCACTTTGCCGGCATCAAAGACTCCAGTGGAGAAATCGAGTACATCCAACGAATGATCGCTCTCAAGCAGCAACGGCCACTGACCGTTCTGGTGGGCAACGACAAGATCTTTACGGCCGCCAGAACCGCCGGCGCCGATGGCGTCGTTTCCGGTGTCGGTTGTGCGCTGCCGGAGCTGATGGTGGGTCTCGACAGGGCCATCCTTTCCGGCGACACGACGCAGAGAGACCGGTTGGACCTCCGACTTCAAGAGTTCATCGATTGGATCGATTCTTTCCCGGTGCCCATCGGCGTCCGGGAGGCGGTTGCCCTGCGCGGGCTGGAGACTGGCCCGCATGCGACTCCGCTCGGTGAGAGAACGCAACGGCGGCTCGCCGAATTCAGGGAGTGGTTTCAGGGCTGGCTTCCCGGGATGCTGAAGGAGGCTTCGCGTGCGTAAGGGGCTTCTGATTCTTCTGTTGGGGACGGCGCTCTCAGCCCAGGTCCTTGTCCCCGGTCCACAGGCCGCCGTCTTCCTGTCGGGGGTTGACGATTCAGATCAGCCTTACGGGCTGTACGTGCCGAAGAGCTACGACGCTTCGAAGAAGTATCCGCTGGTCATCAGTCTTCACGGGGCGTGGTCGAATCATCGTGTGAACCTCCGCCGTGTATTCGGCAAAGGCAACCGCCCGGGCGAGTCCGACGCGGAGGCCACCCGGTACTTCCCGCCGCTTCGTGATGTCGATTTCATCGTGGCCTCGCCGTTCGCCCGCGGCACCATGGGTTACATGGGAATCGCTGAGCGGGACGTGTATGACGTGCTGGCCGACGTGAAGAAACGATTCTCGATCGACGAGGATCGGATTTATCTGACAGGCCTGTCAATGGGCGGCGGCGGCACGCTTTGGCTCGCTCTCTCGCGGCCGGACATCTGGGCGGCGATCGCTCCGGTTTGCCCGTCGATCGCACAAGGCACTCAAGAACTGGCTGGGAACGCGCTTCATCTGCCAGTGAAGCTGTTTCACGGCGACATCGACACTGCGGTTCCCGTAGACGTCTCGCGGACCTGGCACAAGCTGTTGCTCGGCCTCGGCGTGAAGGCTGAATACGTCGAGTATCCGGGCGTCAAGCACAATTCCTGGGACAACGCCTATAAAGACGGTGCAATCTTCGACTGGTTCGCACAGTTCCGGAGGAATCGCTTCCCGGACCGCGTGCGATTCGCTACCAGGTTTTACAAGTACAGTTCTGCGTACTGGGTACGGATCGACGGACTGACTACTGGGGAACTCGCGACCATCGATGCGAAGTTTACGGACAAAAACCGGATCGAGATCGACACCGCGCAGGTGGACGGTTTCACACTGCAACTCGCCGGGCATCCGATGTTCGAGCCCGGCAGGCCAGTTTCGGTGAAGCTCGACGGCGCGGAACTGGCGGCCGAGGGCACGGAGTCCGTATCGTTCCGCTCCTCTCGGGGCGTCTGGCAGGCCGGCCAGTACGAGCAACCCACAGGCGGCAAGCGAACCGGCGTGGAAGGTCCGATCCGGGAAGTCGTCAGCGGCCGTCATCTCTACATCTACGGCACGATCGATTCGCCCGGCAGAGAAGAACTCGAACAACGGCGCACGGTTTCGTCCTTCGCCTCCGACTGGCAGGGACCGAGCGCACGGCTCGCGCTATGGCTGCGCTCAGTTGCCGACAAAGAGGCGACCGACGCCGATCTTTACGGGGCGAACCTGGTGCTGTTTGGAACGAAGGAGACGAACGCGCTGATCGCCCGCTACTCAACCTTCTTTCCGCTCGAACTAAATGCCGGCGGCGCCGACTACGGACTGGTCTTTGTGGCGCCTGTGGGCGACCGGCTCGTGCTCGTGAATTCTGGCCTTCCTTGGTGGACCGGGGCGGACCGTGCGAAACGTCCCGGACTCCGGTACCTGTGGTCGCCCTATCAAGTCTTGCTCAGTTTTGGAGATTTCATTTTGTTCAAGGGGTCACTCGAGAATGTGGTCGCCGAGGGAAACTTTACACGCTCATGGAAGGTGCCGCCGGAGGCCGCTGAAAAGATGGAGGCCACCGGAGCGGTGAAAGTCTTACGATGAACAACACGATCGGTCAATTCCGCCGTGCCGGTCATGAGCTTGCCCGCTGGATCGCGGATTACCGGCTATCGCTCACGACGCCAGAGCGGAGTGAAGCCGCCATGATCGAGGTTGCGTAATCGCACCATGGAGGCCGGAGATCCGTGTTCCAAGAACTTCTGCCGCTGCTGGCCGCTCTCGCGATCGCAGCCATCGTCTACACAGTGCGGGAGATCCACCGGCGGCGATTCACGGTCCGTCCTCCACTGCCCGATCTGACATTGCGCGAAGGCTGGGAGTTGTGGCGGCGAGCCGGTGCGCAGCATCCTGACATAAGGTTCTTTCCGGCAGACGCAGCGCTGACCGACGGAGTCGCCGCAGAGATGGAGCGGGCGCTCCCGGCCGCGGAGGCCGGCATTTCCGGCGCGGATCACCCCAGGCAGGCTGTCCGCCGTTCGATCCTCGAAAACGCCGGAGTCGCGCTCCACCTTGAAGCGATCATCGGGCTGGGAGAAGAGGAAAGAAAAGCCCTGCTCAAGGGTTACCGGGAGGGAATGGAGGGGCTGCTCCAGAACGCGTGGCGTTTGTCGGTCCAGCGGTGGATCCTTCTGCGGTTCTACGGCCGGCTCAAGTTCGACGATGCCGTTCCCGACGACTGGTTCCAGCATTACATGCGCGTGGCCAGGCCGTACATCCGGGAGAAGGTGAGGCTGGCGCGGGAACATGTACTCGAGCGCAATGAAGGATCGGGCCAGTTCGCGCAGGTCTACGATCAACTCCTACACCAGCTTGCCGAAGACACGCTGAAGATCCGGCCAAAACGCCGCTTCGTCGCGCCGGACTTGTCGTAAAAGCGATCCTGTCGCGCGTATCTTGGCGCCTTACTTGCCACCATCCTTGCCGGTTCCCAGAAAACCGTCTCCGAAAAAGACCGGCTTGTATCCCCGCTTCGTTACCCAGCGAATGGCGCGCTCCACGCGATCGCGGTAGTCGGGCTCATACGCCACATAATCGGGATAGAAATATTGCTCGTGGATCATCAGCTCCATGACTTCGGATTGATGAGGATCGGCAGCCACTTTCTCGAGGTAGGGCTCGATGTCGTGCAGCGCCACCGTGTTGACCACGATGTCATGACGGAAGAAAATGATGTCCTCTGAGTTATCCTTCCAGTAGTCGCGGCCGCTCAGATAGAGCACCTCGGGACGCGAGAGGTAGTACGAGACCGATGGCCGGCCGTCTTGCATCCGGAAATATCCCGGCATTATCCGGATGCCTTCGTCCCGAAGGGCGCGGGCGCCTTCGCGCGTCGTTTCTCCCCAGTGAACCGTTGTGACCGGACTCAGCAGTTCGCGGCCTGCAAATCGCTCGATCTCGCGCGTAACCGCGCGGTAATCGTAGCGGATCTGTTCTCCAGAAGCACGGATATATGGGCGATCAGGCTTGTTCGAGCGCGCATGAAACGTGAGGCGGATCCAGTCCCGGTTCCGCTGCCATTCGTCGTGATACTTGTCGGGCATCTGTGAGAGGTTGAAGTCCTCGGTCTCGTAGTAAATGTTGAAGTGAA
>JAEHDI010000307.1 GCA_016880505.1 Bryobacterales bacterium
AGGCCCCAGTTGATGCGGCGCGATTGATTCAAATAGAAGGCCGTGCCGTTGACATTATCGAGCAGGCTGCCCCACCCTGCCCCCTGGAACGAGGAGATAGTGAGAAACAGCAAGTGATCCGAGAGCAGGTCGCTGAACATGAAGACGGCGCCCTGCGCCCCGCCGAGTCCGGGCGCGATCATGGCGTCACCCGCCGCGAAGTCGAGGCTGAACTTGCGTTCGTACGCACTCCCGTCGGCCCGCGCATACTGTGGATGCGACAGCTCACCCCAAGTCCACGACGGTGGTTGCAGGCTGTCGCTCGAGGCGAGCCTGAAGTTGTCCGCCTCCTGCGTGAGCGGTGATGCCACGTATATGTTGAAGCTCAGATCCGCAAAGCCACCGAACAACAGGCCGCCATGCTCGCCCGGCACCCACTGCGGGTCGAACGCGCCATTCAACGTCTGCGTCTCACGCATGCCGGTGCCCGTGAGATCGACGGAATAGATCTGGGACGTGCCGTCGCGGTCGCTCGAGAAGTAGATCAGCGCGGCGGTGCTATCGTCCTCGGGGGAGTGCATCGGGGGCCCCCAGCGCGGCGTCTCGTCGCGCCAGTTGCCGTACGTGAGATAGCGGATCTCGCCGGAGCCAAGATCCAGCGCAAACAGGTTGCGCGCGCCGTCGCGGCCGAACGCCGTTCGGTCCGAGGAGAACACCACGGTCTTCCCGTCTGGGCTCACCGTGGGATCCACGTCTTCGTATCGATCGGATGTGAGCCGTTCCAGGTGTCCCGCGACCGCGCCCGAATCGCTGCCGTTCGCCAGCCACAGCCGGTAGAGGTCGGAGTAGCCGGATATGGAGAGACCGCTGAAGATGACGCTCCGCCCGTCCGGCGCCCAGGCGGGCGAGAGGATCGAGACGAGCTCGGGGAATTGATAGCGGCCCACAACCCTTCCCTGCTTCAGATCCCAACAGAACAGCGCATCGCGCTCCAAGTACTTGCTGCTGAACACCGCGACTCCCGCGCGATTCACGTCGATGCGGGACTCGAAGAAATGGAACGACTCGAACTGCTCGCTGCGCTCTCCTTCCACCACGGCGCGCTTCGTCCGGCCCTCGAGGCTCTGCGCGTAGATGGTGGTGTATCCTCGAGCTGGGGAGAAGAAGAGGAAGGACGGTACCGAATCACCCGGCAGCTGGTAGGCAGTCGGTTTGATCGCGAGCTCTGTCAGCCGCTGCGCCGAGATTGTGAGGGGCGGCTGCGTCGCGACCACCGGGTAGTAGCGTTGCCGCATCCAGTAGTGCCATTCCTCCGAGAGCTGCTCGATCGGGCGTCCATAGACGCCGAACAACGCGGCGTCGAAGCTGCCGTATTTCCAGACGTCGTTGTACAGCTCCAGGATTCGCCACTCGCCGTAGCGCTCCGCCAGGAAACGATGGATCGTGCCGCCGACCGGGTACACCAGGCCGCCATAGGCGTAGGTGAGGTCGGGCAGTGACGGCAATCTTCCGTTGATGGTCATGTCGCGCAGGATCATCTCGTCGCGGCTGTCCTCGC
The DNA here is from genome assembly GCA_016880505.1 of Bryobacterales bacterium. Lineage (GTDB taxonomy): Bacteria > Acidobacteriota > Terriglobia > Bryobacterales > Bryobacteraceae > JAEHDI01. The sequence goes on from JAEHDI010000307.1 coordinate 1,538, forward strand.
CCGCGGAGAAGAATTCTGCCAGTCCCTCCGTCCACCACAGCGGCAGGCTGGCTTGCCGGAATCGCGGGTATCGGTTGTAGGTTTGCGCCGACAGGCTGAGCTGAAAGACGTGGACCAGTTCGTGACGGATGGTGTGACGAAACTCGGCGTAACTGCCGCGAAACGGCAATGCGACCCGCCGCTTCAAGAACTCCGTGACCCCGAGCAGCCCTTCCGGCGGAATGAACGGCAGGATGTTGGTCTGCTCGAAGTCGGTATGCGACGCATAGACGATCAGTGGAATCCGGCGAATTACGGCGTGGTTGAAGCGGCGCTCCAACGAGTCGTAACTCTCTTCGGCGTAGGCCAGCGCCACCCGGCCCAGCTCTTCTTCTTCGGGATAGTAATAGAGATCGACGTGCTCGCCGCGGAGCACGCGCCAGTCAAAGTGCCGGTATTGAATCTTGTTTTGCCCGAAGTAGCCGTACTGGGCGGATAAGAAGGAGGGAGATGCGATCGCCACAGCGATGACACAGGTTAAAACCTGCGCCCAATGAATCACTGCCGTTAACGGCAGTGCCTCACCGGACCCATGCTTTAGCATGGGACTTTCATCTATGGATGCTCCTGATGCGATCCCCCTGCCCGATCGCGTTCAATACCGCCGAACCGCCCCCGCCCACCACGCGCCCAAAGATCGTGTAGATGCCGTCCAGGTGCGGTTGCGCCGAATGCGTGATGAAATACTGGCTGCCGCCGGTGTTGGGCCCTGAGAGCGCCATGCCGACCGTCCCGACGTCGTAGCGCACGGGATTGATCTCAT
>JAEHDI010000308.1 GCA_016880505.1 Bryobacterales bacterium
GTTTCGCAAGGAATAGAAGCCGCCGCCGGCCGCCCGGATTTCCCAGGCCTGATTGTCGGTTCCCCGCGAGGAGAACTGGATCACGCTCGTCTGGCAGGTTTTAGGAGATGAACATGATTGGCATTCGCAGATTCGATGAGACAGTTCGCGGGACCGGGCGCTCGGCTGCCGTGGTGGCCGCCGGAATCGTGTGGGCGCTGTGCCTTCCCTACGAGGCGGCGGCGCAAGGCGGGTTTAACGGTCCGGGGCGTTACGAGATCACGAATTTGAAATCGGGCAAGGTGCTCGATCTTGACCGGAACGACCAGACCAGCGTGATCCAGTTCTCCTCGCGGGGAACCGACAATCAGGCCTGGGAAATCCGGGCGGCCGGCGGCGGCTTCTATTCCTTGCGAAACGTGATGAACGGAAACGCGCTCGAAGCCGTTGGAACCCGCAACAGCACGCCCGTGCGGGCCACGCCCTTCAGCGGCGGTTCCAGCCAACAGTGGCGCTTTGATACGGGCAAAGACGGTACCGCGCTCATCGTCTCGCGACTCGGCAAGACGCTGGATATTCCGGGCGGTACGAGCTCGGACGGAGCGCGGGTCCAGATCCACGACAGCAACGGCGAATCGAACCAGCAATTCACTTTTCGGGAAGTGTCCGGAAACCAGGGCGGCGCCTCGAGCGGCAACGTGAGTCCCAACTACGTGACCCCTAACTCGGGGGCTGGCCGCACCCAGCTCAAGCCCGGCTGGAACATGTTCTCACCGCAGCAGGACGTCGAGGTGGGCCAGCAGGTTTCAAAGGACGCCGAGCAGCAAATTCTCATGTTGAAGGACTCCCGGGTGGACAACTACCTGAATAACCTGGGCCAAAGGCTTTCGGCGCATGCGCCCGGCTACAAGTTTCCCTATGCGTACAAGGCCGTGAACGACCGGGCGATCAACGCTTTTGCCCTGCCCGGCGGGCCCGTTTACATCAACCGCGGCGTGATTGAAGCCGCCGACAATGAAGCGCAACTGGCCGGCGTGATGGCGCACGAAGCCTCCCACGTGGCGTTGCGCCACGGCACAAACCAGGCCAGCAAGGCCTCCGCCGCGCAGATGCCGCTGTCGATCCTGGGTGGCATGCTGGGCAGCAACTCCACGGGGGCCGTCCTGGCGCAGCTCGGTGCGGGCTTCGCGGTGAATTCCGTCCTGCTGAAGTACTCGCGCACAGCCGAGACCCAGGCCGACGTCATGGGCTCGCAGATCCTGTACGATTCCGGCTACGACCCGCGGGCCATGGCTCAATTCTTCGAGAAGATTCAGGCGCAGGATAAGGGCGGGCAGCCCGTCGCGTTCTTCAGTAGCCACCCCAGCCCTGACCGCCGCACCGAGCGCGTGGACGAGGAAGTGGCCAACCTTGGCGGCTCGCAGCGCGGGTACAATACCGATTCTCGGGAATTCGATCAGATCAAGCGCTACGCCCAGTCTTTGCCTGCGCCGCGACCCAACCAGCTCCAAAGCCAGCAACAGCAGGGCACCCCTGGCCGGCCGGACTGGCCCTCGGATCGCTTCGTGAGTTTTGAGAATTCGCTGCTGCGCATGAACCGCCCGGACAACTGGCAAGCCTACGGGCAGGGCGACGCCGCGACCATCGCACCAAGAGGCGGGCTCGTCGATGACGGCAAAGGCAATCAAGCCCTGGCTTACGGCGTCATCGTGAACATCTTCGAGCCGCCGCGCGTGGACCAATACGGCCGGCAGTTGCAGGGCCCCGGGCAGAGTTCCGGGACGTACTTAGTAGAAGCCACCAGCCAACTGGTCCAGGAATTCCGCCTGTCCAACCGGAACATGCGTGTGGTTCGCTCCCACGAGGACATCGACGTGAATAACGTACGCGGGCTTTCGACGTACCTCTCGAACGATTCGCCCATCCAGGGCGGGGGTCGCGAGACCAACTGGCTGATCACTCTGCCGCGCCCCGAGGGCCTGCTTTTTCTAGTCTTCACAGCCCCGGAGCGCGATTTCCAGAGCTACGAAAACACGTTCCAGCAGATGCTGTACTCGGTTCGCGTGGATCGGTAACCGGCAAAAGAGATTCATCATGAAGAGACTATTGGGACTTCTCGCCATGGCGACGCTGGCTGTGGCCCAAGTGAGAACGATCGGCACCGGAACCAGTATTACGGTGCGGACCAACGAAACAATCGACGTCAAGAAGAGCGA
>JAEHDI010000309.1 GCA_016880505.1 Bryobacterales bacterium
CCCTCAAGTACTTCTGGGTGGTTGCCGTTCTGATTCTAGTGCAGATGCTGATGGGCGTCGTCACCGCACATTACGGCGTCGAAGGCGACGGATTCTACGGGTTCCCGCTCTCCAAGTGGCTGCCTTACAGCGTCACGCGGACGTGGCATGTGCAGTTGGGCATCTTCTGGATTGCCACTGCGTGGCTTGCCGCCGGCCTGTTTATCGGCCCGCTGGTCAGCGGGACCGAGCCCAAGGGACAGAAACTGGGCGTGAACGTTCTATTCCTGGCGCTCCTCGTCGTTGTCGCCGGCTCGCTCACCGGGGAGTGGCTCAGCGTGCACAACAAGCTCTCGGACGCCACATCGTTCCTGTGGGGCCATCAGGGCTATGAATACTTGGACCTCGGACGAGGCTGGCAGGCGCTGTTGGTCGTGGGCCTGCTGATCTGGCTGTTCCTGGTCGTTCGCTCCATTCGCCCGGCGCTGAAGCAGCCCGGGGAGCAGCGGCCGTTGCTCTGGATCTTCCTGATGTCGGCGGCGGCCATCGGTTTGTTCTATGGCGCGGGTCTGAACTGGGGGCAGCACACGCACCTGTCAATGGTCGAGTATTGGCGCTGGTGGGTGGTGCACCTCTGGGTGGAGGGCTTCTTCGAAGTATTCGCGACTACCGTGATCGCGTTCTTCTTCACCCGGCTCCACCTCATCCGGCCTGCCCTGGCCGCGAAAGCCGCCCTGCTCTCGGCGACCATCTATCTCGCGGGAGGCATCATCGGCACCTGCCACCACCTGTACTTCTCGGGCACTCCGACCGTGGCCCTGGCGTGGGGCTCCGTGTTCAGTGCTCTCGAAGTAGTCCCGCTAACGCTGGTGGCTTTTACCGCCGTGGATGACCTGCGCCGCGGCCGCCTCACGCCCTGGGCGCAACGCTACAAGTGGCCGGTCTACTTCTTCGTCGCCGTGGCGTTCTGGAACATGGTCGGCGCTGGGCTGTTCGGCTTCATGATCAACCCGCCGATCGCCCTCTACTTCATGCAGGGCCTGAACACCACTCCGGTGCACGGACATGCGGCGCTGTTCGGCGTGTACGGGATGCTCGGCATCGGCCTGATGCTCGTCTGTCTCCGGGCGCTGCTGCCGGACCTCGAGTGGAAGGACAAGTGGCTGAAGTTCGCCTTCTGGTCGATGAACATCGGCCTTTTCACGATGTGCGTGGGCAGTTTGCTGCCCGTCGGCTTGCTTCAGACCTGGGCGTCCGTGGATCAGGGCTACTGGTACGCTCGCAGCAAGGAGTTCCTCGGAACGCCGCTGATGCAGACGCTGCGCTGGCTCCGCGTGCCAGGCGACACGATCTTCGCGCTCGGCGAGTTCGCGATCGTCGCTTTCGTGTTGACCATCCGGCCAGGAAAGTCGCGAGCGTAGTTCACACGCCCGCCGTGCCGCATCGTCAGGACGACACGGCGGGCTTCGCGATGTCCACCCAACGCACGCCGAGTTTCCGGGCGGCGTAGCCCGCCGCGGACAGGGTGAAGGCCTGCTCGGGAGAAGACACGGCAACGACGGGCAGGAACCGGTAGGACTGTCCCGGCGGTTTCGGCAACGCGGCCAGCTCGCGATCGATCCGCGACATCTCCTGCCATGCCGCTTCTTCGGTCTGGATCCCGCCCCAAGATTTCCAAGAGGTCAGTTCTTTCTTCTCAGGGATGCGGTACATGAACACCGGCTGGATGGTGAGCGGCCGCGTCACATTGAGAAACGGGCGGGTCGGGTCCCATGCCAGTGCTTCCCCCGTCGCGCCGCCTGCGAGGCTCGCCGCTACCGTTCCGGATGCGCTCTTAAGAAGATGCCGTCGATCCAGCTTCATAGGAAATCCACCGAATCAGAGAGTATCAAGGTCTTCCGGAACCGTCCACCCGATCTGGTAGTCTCAGCATGATGCGGGTGGCCATCTTCGGAACGATTCTCGCGGCCGTGCCTATCCTCGCGCAGGTGCCGCAGAATCCGTCGCCGATGGTCGAACACACGCGATTGCACCCGCGCTTGAAGCAGGAGACGCCTCCGGGACGGCGGGAATCGCTCGAGCCCGGTACGCTCTTCCTGCCGGATCGGCTGCGTCTCAAGAACGGCATCCCGCTGCTCGTCTTCTTTCACGGTGGCATGTGGATCCCTGAGGTCGCCGCGGCGCGGCATCGGATGGCCGTGATCTCCGTTCAGATCGGTGCGGGTTCCGGAGTGTATGCCCGAGCCTTCGCCGATCCCGCGCGGTTTCCGGCCCTGCTGGCGGAAGCGGAGCGAAGGGCGGGCATTCGGATCGGACGCGTCATTCTCGGAGGATGGAGCGCGGGGTGTGGCGCGGTCCGAGAGATCCTCAAGTCCCCAGAGTCGTATGCCCGTGTCGATGCTACTCTGATGATCGACTGCATCCATTCCGGTTACGTCAACGGAAAGCCAGGCCCGCTCGAATCCGAAATCGAGACCGATGCGCTTCAGATCTGGCTGCAACTGGCTCGGGATGCGATCGCGGGGCGGAAGCGCGCGACCATCACTCATTCGGAGATCTTTCCGGGCACTTTTGCCAGCACCACGGAGACGGCGGATTTCATCATCCGGCAGCTTGGCTTCAAGCGCCGCGCGGTTCTGAAGTGGGGGCCGATGGGAACTCAACAGCTCAGCGAAGTCCGTGTGGGCCGCTTCCTGCTGATCGGCTACGCCGGTAACACAGCCCCCGATCACGTCGACCAACTCCACTCACTCCCGGAGTACATGAGATGGCTCAAGTAAACCCCGACCGCCGGTGGCATCTCGTTCTGCTGGCCGTTGTGGCCGCTGCCTTGGTGTGGTCCGCAATCCGTCCGCGCGACTACTTCACATGGTTTCTCGAGGTGGCGCCAGTCTTTCTGGGCTTCGCATTCATTGCCGCGACGTACCGCCGCTTTCCGCTCACGACATTCCTCTATACGCTGCTCGCTGCTCACTCGCTGATTCTGATGGTCGGCGGGCACTACACCTACGCGGAAGTGCCGCTGTTCAACTGGCTGCGCGACATCGGCGTTTTCTCCCGCAACAACTACGACAAGATCGGCCATTTGGCGCAGGGCTTTTTCCCCGCGATCCTGGCCCGCGAGGTCCTGATCCGCACCTCGCCGCTTGCCGGGAGCCGCTGGCTCGGTTTCCTGAGCGCTTCCGTGTGCCTCGCTTTCAGCGCGCTCTACGAGATCATGGAATGGTGGGTGTCTGTCCTGGGTGGAAGCAAGGGTGACGCGTTCCTCGGCACGCAGGGCTACATCTGGGACACGCAGTCCGACATGTTCCTCTGCCTGGTCGGATCGATCGCGGCGCTCCTGCTTCTGGCCCGCGCGCACGATCGCGCACTGCATCGGCTTCAAGGCTAGCGTCGGGAGTCGTTGCGCGGCTCCATCATCCAGACGTTTCCTCTAAGCTCCGCCATCGGGAAGAACAACTGGTTGTCCCCCAGCGTGAGAGTCATCTCCGACAAACCGATGGCCACAAGCGAGTGCTGAATCCGGTGAAAATGGCGGACCGCGAACGCTTCTCCAAGTGGTTGCTTGGTCGCCGGATTCAAACGCCTGGCCCAGATACAGCGGTAGCCATCCCGGTCCGACGTGAAGTAGATCAGCCCGCCGTTGGGTGACCACAGCGGCAGATCGTCCCATGCGCCGCCTTCGGTGACAGCGATCCATTCGTTCACTGGCGACGCCGAATCTTCCTTCACCCGTGCGATGAAGATCCTCGTACGGTGCATGTCCAAGTCGACCTTGAACGAGACCCACTGCCCGTCGGGAGAGAAGCGCGAGACGTACACCGGAAGTTCGGGGTGGGCGAGCAACAGGCTCTGACGTCCGGTGCCAAGATCCAACAGGTGGATGGTAGCGCGCGGTACGTCCGGGCGGAGGTAGGTAATCCGTTTTCCGTCCGGCGACCAGGTATCGGGCGGGCCGCAATCCAGGCAGACTTTCG
>JAEHDI010000310.1 GCA_016880505.1 Bryobacterales bacterium
CGGCTTCGAACTGACCCGCAACTATCGCGAGGCCTACTCGATGCATTGCTCCAACGGCATCCTGTTCAACCATGAGTCTCCGCGCCGGGGCTTTGAATTCGTAACCCGGAAAATCACCTCCGGCGTCGCCCGCATCCGCGCAGGCAAGGCGAACGAGTTGCGCCTCGGCAACCTTGACGCCAAACGGGACTGGGGCCACGCCCGCGAGTACGTCGAGGCGATGTGGCTCATGCTCCAGCAACCCGAGCCGGACGATTATGTCGTTGCCACCGGCGAAACACATTCGGTCCGCGAGTTCGCCGAGCTGGCTTTTGCCCGCGCCGGGCTCGACTACAGCGATTACGTAAAACCCGATCCCGAGCTCTACCGCCCCGCCGAGGTGAACGTGCTTATGGGCGATGCTTCGAAGGCCCGGAAGACGCTTGGATGGAAACATCGGGTCGGCTTCGAGCAACTCGTTCGGGAAATGGTCGATACGGACTGCCACAACCTCGGCGTGGCGCTCGACCACCGGCAACAGACTCCGATCGCCGTGGATTGATCGCTTGCTCTCGCTCGCTCTGATCCTCTTCGGCGCCTCGTTCACCCTCGTCTCGGCCTATGCCCTGGGCTGCGTCATCCTTCGATCTCTGCCGGTCCCGCGCGTCATCGTCCTCGGAGTCGGCTCCGCCGCCCTGAGCCTGGTGGTCTTCGCCTTGCTCGCCGCCGGACTCGCCGGTCACCGCGTGTTCCTGCCGCTTGGCCTCTGCCTGATCGCGGCGGCCCTGCTGAGTGACACAGGCTTCAGCCTGTGGAACCCCAGTACCACGGGCTTCAGCCTCCGTGGCACAGGTTTCAGCCTGTCGAGCCCCTGGTCCCTGTTTGTCCCAATCCTCTCCGTCTACGCCATCCTTTATTTCGTCCACGCACTTGCCCCGGAAATCCAGCCCGACGCCATCACCTACCACCTCGGCCTCGTCGCCGAGTACACTCGCCTTGGCGGCTTTCCGGACCGGGTGGCCTTCTATGAAGTCCTGCCGCAGGGAATGGAGATGCTGTTCACCTTCGCGTTCGCCTTCGGAAAGCATTCCTCCGCAAAACTGGTCCATTTCGCGTTTCTGGCGGCGACGTTTCCGCTGATGCTCTCCATTGGCCGGCGGCTCGGCTGGCCTACATGGGTCTCCGCCTCCGCTGCCGCGCTTTACGTGATCTCGCCCGTGGCTGGAGTCAGCGGAACCAGTGCTTACAACGACGCGGCGTTGGTCTTCTTCTCCCTCGCTGTGTTCTACGTTTTCTGGCTCTGGAAAGAGGAAAAGGACGTTCGCTATCTGTTCCCCGCCGGAATTCTCGCCGGCTTCTGTTACTCCATAAAAATGACCGGCTTGTTAATGCCAGCAGCGTCCGTGCTGTTCGTTGCCGTGACGGCCAGACGGCGCGCCCGCGCTTTGCTGCTCGTCACCGCGGGTGCGGCGCTGATGATCGCGCCGTGGATGATCCGCAATACGGTCATTTGCGGCAATCCGGTGGCGCCGTTCCTTAACCGCTGGTTTCCGAACGAGCACTTCCACATCGCCTCGGAAACGAAGCTGCTCAAACAACTGCGTACTTACGAAGGCGTCACCGCCGCTGAAGTGCCTCTGGAACTCACAGTCCGTGGCGAGCTGCTTCGAGGGCTCCTGGGTCCTATCTTTCTCCTTGCGCCGCTCGGACTGTTCGCCCTCCGGAAGCGACCGGGGCGTGTTGCAGCCGCGATGGCGGTGCTCATGGCGGTGCCCTGGTTCCTCAACACCGGCACGCGTTTTCTGCTGCCCGCGCTGCCTTGGCTTGCATTTTTGATTACCGCGGCCCTCCCGCGCCCATTGGCGCTCGCCTGCGTTGTCCTCCACGCGGTCACCGCGTTGCCGCCGGTCATCACTCAATACGAGGCCCCAAACGCATGGCGGCTCCGCGGCTTCCCATTAGCCGCGGCGCTTCGCATCGAGCCGGAAGACGAGTATCTTCGGCGCAATCTTTGGGCCTACCGGCTGGCGGAGCTGATCGAGAAGAACACCCTTCCCGGGGCGCGCGTCCTCGTTCTCTTAAATGCGCCTGGCGCCTACGTCACCCGCGAACTGGTCAGCTACTGGCAGTCGTCGCTTGGCGACCGCCTCAGTGACGCTCTCACACTGGCCGCCTATCAGGAGCGCGGATCGCTCGAGCAGATGGAGGCGGGATGGCCCGAGCAACCGGTCCTTGCTCTGCGCTTCCGGAGGGTGGACGGTCCTCCGGGAAACTGGGGCATCCATGAGGTGCGCCTGAACCGCGGGTGGGAAGTGGTCCGCTCCAACCCGCGGTGGGAGTTGGAAGCGTCACCCAACGTTTGGGAAGCGCCGCTCGCGTTCGATGGAAGCATCGCCTCGCGCTGGGCCCTGTGGGAACCGGCCCGCCCCGGCATGTACCTCACGGTCGACTTCGGCCGGCCGCAACCGTTGACTCACGTGACGATCGTAACAACACGCCTCGAGGGCGGAACGAAGGTCGAGATCGAGGGGATGCGGCCGGATGGCGCCTGGATCATGCTTGGCGGGCGCCCGACGGTAACGCTCTATCCTCCGATCAATCTCAGGCCGCTCGCGGTGCGTGCTGTCCGC
>JAEHDI010000311.1 GCA_016880505.1 Bryobacterales bacterium
AAGACCAAAGAAGTTCTGAGATTGAGACTTGAAGTGGGCCTGGGGCTGCGGCAGATCGCCCGTAGTTGTTCGATTGGCCTCGGAACCGTCCACGAGTATCTGCAACGAGCCGAAGCGGCGGGAGTCAAGTGGCCGCTGGGGGCGGATTGGGATGAAGAACGGCTGGAGGCTGCCTTGTTCGGCGGTCCGCCACGGGCTCGCCCGGCGGCGTTGCCGATACCGGATTTTGCCGAGCTTAACCAGCAGCGGCAGATACATCCACACCTGACCCAGCAGTTGCTTTGGGAGGAGTACCGGCAGGCCAACCCGGACGGCTATCGCTATTCCCGTTTCTGCGAGTTGTTTAAGCGCTGGCGCAGAAAGCAAGATGTAGTGCTGCGCCAGGAACACAAGGCTGGCGAGAAACTATTCGTCGATTGGGCGGGAACCACCATCCCGATCCACGACTCTAGCGGCGGTCCCGTGCAGCAGGCTCACTTGTTTGTCGCGGTTCTGGGAGCCGGCTCCTACACCTACGCCGAGGCCACCCGAGACGAGCAATTGGCAAGCTGGATCGGCGCTCATGTACGGGCTTTCGAGTTTTATCAGGGCGTTCCGAAGTTGGTCGTGCCCGACAACACCAAGACCGGCGTGACGAAAGCCTGCCTCTACGATCCTGATCTCAATCCGACGTATCAGGAGATGGCCATGCACTATGGTGTGGGTGTGGTTCCAGCACGACCCTACAAGCCGCGGGACAAGGCAAAGGTCGAATCGGGCGTACAGTTGGCTGAACGCTGGATCATCGCCGCCCTGCGCCATCGGAAGTTCTTCTCCATCGAGGAACTGAATCAGGCCATCCGCGAGCTACGCGACCGCATCAACCAGCGGCCCTTCCGTAAACGCGAAGGCTCGCGAGCATCACAGTACGCGGCTCTCGATAAGCCCGCACTGAACCCTCTTCCCGCCGAGCCGTTCGATCTCAGCCAGTGGTCCCGCGCACGGGTGAACATCGACTACCACGTAGTCTTTGACACGAACTATTACAGCGTGCCTTACAACCTGGTGCAGGAGCTGGTGGAAGTGCGCTCGACGCCCACGACCGTAGAGCTATTCCACAAGGGCCAGCGGGTGGCATCACACCTGCGTGCGCGTGGTCATGGGCACAGCGTCACCGTTGCCGAACACCGTCCGCGTTCCCACCAAGCGCATCTGGAGTGGACTCCCTCCCGGATGGTGCACTGGGCCCAGACCATCGGCCCCAGTACGGCGCGGCTTTTCGAGCGGATCATGAACGACAAGCCACACCCCGAGATGGGCTATCGTTCGTGTCTGGGGATCATTCGTCTGGCCGGGCAGTACCCACCGGCTCGCATGGAAGCCGCCGCCGAACGGGCGCTTATGATGGGAGCCTGCCGGTATCAGAGCGTGAAGTCGATTCTAAAGAACTCGCTCGACACGGTGCCGCCCGTGGAACCTCCTCCATCGCCACCACCACCGCGGCATGACAACATCCGTGGCGCGGAGTACTTCGACTGAGGAGTCATGGCGATGCTCAAACAACCGACGATCGAAAAACTGCTCGCCATGCGGCTCCACGGCATGGCCGAGTCACTGAAAACGCAGGAACAGGACCCGGCGACCCGCGAGCTGAGCTTCCTGGAACGCTTGAGTCTGTTGGTAGATCAACAGTGGAACTGGCGCGAGAATCAAGCGCTCGGGCGGCGGCTGAAGAACGCCAAGCTCCGTACCAACGCTTGTGTCGAAGATATCGACTATCGCGGCGCACGCGGTCTGGACAAGAGCGTGATCCGCGCGCTCGTGCAACAATCGGCCTGGGTTGGACAACACGAAAACGTCTTCGTGCTCGGACCAACAGGTGTGGGCAAGAGTTTCGTGGCTTGCGCTCTGGCGCAGAAGGCCTGCCGCGACGGGTATTCTGCCTTCTACACCCGCGCCCAGGCGCTATTCCGCGACTTGGCGATGGCGCGGGTGGATGGCAGTCTCCGCAGTCTACTGGCCCGCCTTAGCCGCATAGACGTTCTGGTGATCGACGATTGGGCGATGGCGCCGTTGTCGGAGCCCGAGCGCCGCGACTTCTGGGAGATCTGCGAAGACCGCTACCAGGTACGTTCGACGATCCTAACTTCGCAACTGCCCGTCTCACGCTGGCACGAACAGATAGGCGATCCTACGCTGGCCGACGGCATCCTCGACCGGCTCGTGCACAACGCCCATCGCATCGAGATGCGGGAGATTCGATGCGTAAGAATCGGGGGAAGCCGAACGTGAAGCGATCTCGTTCGTGGACAGGGGGAGTCTAGTCTCCGAACTCCTGAAGTCGTGGA
>JAEHDI010000312.1 GCA_016880505.1 Bryobacterales bacterium
ACATGGACGACGACATGCTGCGCGCCATGAAGAAAAACGGTGGCGTGGTGTTCGTGAACTTCAGCATCGCCTACCTGGACAAGAAGGCGTACGACGTGTTCATCTCGTATCGCGACGAGCGAGACCGTGAGATCGCCGAAACGCTGCGAGTACACGCCGGCAGCCCCCGCCGGTGGGAACTGAAGCGGGCGATCCAGCAGCGGTACCGCGCGCGGCTCCCGAAGGTGGATGTCAAGGCCGCGTTGCGCCACATCGACCACATCGCCAAAGTGGCGGGGCCGGATCACGTAGGGATCGGTTCGGACTTCGACGGCATCTCCGGAATGGTTCCGGCGGGGCTCGAGGATGTTTCGAAGTTCCCCGCCCTGATCCGCGGGATGATCAATCTCGGCTACTCCGACGACGACATCCGCAAGATCGCCGGCGGCAACCTCCTGCGCGTCATGCGCGCCAACGAATAAACCCGGGACATGCAGAATCAATGCGCTGTCATCCTAAGACTTGAACCCGCTGATGCTGCGGGCGTATCATTCCCCCAGTAATTGCTCTCTGGGAGGCCAACACCGTGCGTACATTCATTTCCAGGATTCTCGAGCGCTACGAATCCGGCGATTTGAGCCGGCGAGATCTGATCCAGGCGCTCGCGTCGCTTGCCGCTGCGGCTCCGGCCGCGTCGGCAGCCGGGTCACCCTTCAAAGGAGTGGGGTTGAATCACATCGCCGTGCGCGTCACCGACATCCCGCGCTCAAAGGCGTTCTACCAGGGCCTGCTGGGACTGCCGCTCATGAGCGAATCCAGCGGCAGTTGTTTTCTCAAACTGGGCGACGAGTTCCTGACGCTGTTCCAGAACCGGAACCCGGGGCTCGATCACTACTGCGTGGAGATCGAGACGTTCAGACCCGACGAGGTCATGGATCAGCTCAAAAGAGAGGGACTCCAACCCCGCCGTCCTGACGGAACGGATCGAATCTATTTCCGAGACCCGGACGGGCTGGAGGTCCAATTCGCCGCAGTCGGCCATCAGGCTTGATCCAAGTCGCTTGCAGCCTGCAGGTCAGCCACTTCTGTCCCGTAGCCGGCCGCGGTTCCAGATCCAGTACATCGGAATACCAGCCGCTATCAGCACGGCGCCCACCAGCGAAGAGCCTGGCCGGGTGGCGAAGGTGTTCACCACGAAGCCGAATGCAAAGATCGTAAAGAGTAACGGCGTGAACGGATATCCGAAGATCCGGTAGGGGCGGGGCCGCTCGGGATGACGCCGGCGCAGGACGATCACTGCGAACACGGTGAGTGCGTGGAAGAGCCACATGGCGAAGAGGACATAAGAAAGCAGTGTTTCGTAGGAACCGCTAAGCGCTAGGACGATCGCCCAGACGCTCTGCGCCGCGATGGAGAAGGAGGGCGTGCGGAAGCGCGGATGGACTTCACCCAGTCGCCGAAAGAAGAGACCGTCACGGGCCTGCGCGAAGTACAGGCGCGGGCTGGTGAGGATGGCGCCGTTGGCCGCTCCCGCGCTGGACAGCATGATGGTCAAAGCGATAACCATCGCTCCGGCCGGCCCCATAGTTTCCGCTGCAGCTTCGGCTGCCACGCGCTCCGTCGCCGCGATGGCGCTCAGCGGCAGCACGTGCATGTAGGCGAGGTTAGCGAGGAGATAAAGCAGCATGACTGCGGCGGTGCCCAGCGCCAGCGAGAGAGGAAGGTTACGTTGCGGTTCGCGCACTTCTCCGGCGACGAACGAAACGTATTGCCACCCGTCGTACGCCATGAAGCAGCCGAGCATCGCGACAACGATTCCGTCCAGGGACAGTGAGCCCCAGGCGAAACTCCCGCCCGCCAGTGCCGGCGGCCGGCGTAGGAACGCACTTGCGATGAGCACGGCGAGCCCAGCCACCTTCAGGAATGTGAACAAGTTCTGTGTCCGGGCGCCAGCTTTAACGCCGCGGTAGTTGATGAAGGAGAAAGCTGCGATCGCTGCAGGCGCCCAGAGATAGCCCGGCGCCTGCGGCAGCAGATAGGACGCGTAGATACCGAAGCCGACGGAGACCGCGGCGATCGAGCCGGACTGAACGATGAGAAACGCCGACCAACCGCAAAGGAAAGCCGTGAGCTCGCCGTACGCTTCGCGCAGATAGACGTACTGCCCGCCGGAATCCGGCATCATGGCGCCGAGTTCGGCGTAGGCCAGGGCGCCAAAGAAGGAGATGATGCCGCAAGCCGTCCAAGTCGCCAGAATGACCGCGGACGACGGGATCTCTCGCGCGATCGACCCCGGAACGATGAAGATCCCGGCGCCGACCATCGTCCCGATGACGATCGAAGTGGCGTCCAACAGCCCGAGTTTCCGCGGCAGTCCGTCCTGGCCGGTGCTCATCGCATTTTGTGTGCAAGCAGTATATAGCTATTGACCGCGGCCGGCGCTAGAGCCCCCTCGGCGAATTATCCGCGCCGGAGCGCCTCCAGGATGCGAGCCGGGGTCATCGGCAACTGAAATAGTCTGGCTCCAACGGCGTCATGGACTGCGTTCGCAACGACGGCGCCCATTGTGACAATTGGCGGTTC
>JAEHDI010000313.1 GCA_016880505.1 Bryobacterales bacterium
AAGAACGCGTCCAACTACGGCGTGCCCCCGAGAATCGAAGTGGCTGAAGCGATGATCGAGCGATTTGTCCCGTCGTTCATCTTGAACAACGCGCGGTATAACCAGGAACAAGCGTTTTGGAAAATGCAACTCATTCGGGTACGGCGGGCTGTCGCCAGGGACGATGCTTCGGGGGCTGAAGCGGCCTTGAAAGAAATGGAGGCGGTACTCAAAAAGCGCGAGCCCGAGGACCCGCGGATGTTTTGGCTCAGTCGGCCTCGTATATTTGACGCTTATCTCGCGGCGCGCGAGTTGGCGAAGGCGAAGACGGTGCTCGAAACGATGAGCGATTGGCTCGACGCCCACAAGGCTGCACCGGAGGATGGCGCTGCGATACGTTCGTACGCACAGCGCGAAGCCGACTACTGGCAGCGCATCGCATCACTTGCGGAAGCCGAGGACCGACACAAGGATGCGTTGGAGGCCATGCAGAAGGTGATCGTTGCGCGTCCGTCCTGGCCCACGCTTAGCAGTCGGTTTGCCTATCTCGACAAAGCCGAACAGCTCTGGATAAAGGCGGGCCAATCCGCGGAAGACTGGCGGGAATGGCTCGAGCGTAATTCGAAAACGATCACCACGGCCACGACTGGCTGGACTAGAGTGAACCGCGCACTGCCAGCGTTCAAGCTGACGGACCTGAAGGGCAAGCAGTGGACAATCAAAGACTTCGAGGGTAAGCGCACGTTTGTGAACTTTTGGGCGACCTGGTGCGGGCCTTGCCAGGCCGAGCTGCCGCACGTGCAGAAGTTGTACGTGCGCTTGAAGGATCGCTCCGACGTGCAAGTAGTGACGCTGAACGTGGACGAAGATCAGAGCGTGATCGGACCGTTCATGAGCCGGGAAGCCTTTGCCTTCCCCGTCGTACCTGCACGGGCGTTCGCACAGAATGAGTTGGGCATTCAAGGCTATCCGACGTCGTGGATCGTGAACGCGGAAGCCGTGGTGGAGCTGGAGCAAAGT
Source organism: Bryobacterales bacterium (assembly GCA_016880505.1). Taxonomy (GTDB): domain Bacteria; phylum Acidobacteriota; class Terriglobia; order Bryobacterales; family Bryobacteraceae; genus JAEHDI01. The sequence continues at coordinate 1,000 of JAEHDI010000313.1, forward strand.
GGCTTTGCTGCGGAACCAGATAAGTGGATCGATGACGTCGTCGCCAGACTCTCGGCCAGGTAACCCCACTATTCTGAACACCGGTCGGCGACGAGTATGCGCTCGACCGTGGGCGCTGAAGAAGTCCGAACTCCCTCCACCCTCACCACTCCGGTCACAATCCATCTCAAATTCATTAACTCACTCTTTCGGAATGACTTATATCCGGGTCACGCCACCGCATCACCCCAGGATCGCGATCCCGCTCCTTAACATTGACACGGGAGGCAAACGGCGGCCACCCACTTTCCTTCCCCCGGGACCCGAGGTTTTCCGATGGCCCCGAAGTGTCCGATTCCGGGATTGGCTTTGTTCAGTCAACGGTTCCCGGCAGAATCGGCCCCGGTCCGGACGAGGACCTTCAGAAAGAAACTCCGCAGGTCGAGAATCGCGTGTTGGACCCGGCAGCAGCTCCGCTCGAAACCTCTCAGTCCTCCACGATCGCACGGATCGTTTCCGGGGCGTTGCCTTCGAGCCGGTTGTTCACGAAGATAAACGCCTCGATGCGGTGCTCGCGGACCCGGCGGATCAGCTCTCGCAGTGCCTCGCGCGTCCGCGGCAGCGGCTCCTGCACGCGGTCGTACGGTGTGAACAGCTCCACCGCCTTCGCGTACGCGCGCCCGCGCCGCAACAGCGCGCGGCA
>JAEHDI010000314.1 GCA_016880505.1 Bryobacterales bacterium
AGTGGCGCGCGAAGGCTTCGTTCACGATGACGACTTTCGGCGAGCTCATGTCGTCACGCTCGCTGAACAGTCGCCCCCGAAGCAGAGGGATTTGCATCGTCCGGAAGTACTCCCGCTCCACCACGCGGGACCATTGGGCCGGACCATCCTCCGGCCGGGTGGTGCGGTACCCTTCGACCGGCCAGGACATCACGTTATGGTCACCGGTAAGCGGAAGCGACTGCGCGAATGTGGCTGCCTTCACGCCAGGAATTTCGCGAACGCGCGCGATCACTTCCTCCCAGTAGGCGAGCGCCTGCTCCCGCGAGGTGAACTTCTTCGGCGGCGGGGTGATTCGCGCGGTCAGGAGGCTGTCGACACGGAAACCCGGCGCGACGTCGCGAAGATAGAAGAATGTTCGAATCAACAGGCTTGCGCCGATGGCGAGCACGAGCGCCAGCGCGGTTTCGGTCACGATCAGGATGTTCCAGCCACGCCTCCGCCCATCACCGGCGCCGGATCGTCCACCCTCCTTCAGCGTGTCGTAGACATCCATTCGCGGCGCCGCGAGTGCCGGAGCAGCGCCAAACACAAGACCGGTCAGCACCGAGAGACCGAGTGTGAAGGCCAGGACGACGCCATCTACACGCGTCTGTTCGAGCAGCCCGGGAAGCCGCTCGTGCGCGAGCAAAGGAACGAACTCCACGCATACTATCGCAACCAGCACGCCGCAAGCGCCGCCGAGCAGGGCGAGAAGCGTGCTCTCGGTGAGCACCTGCCGTACCAGACGCGGCCTGCCGGCGCCGAGCGCGGTTCGCAGGGCGATCTCTTTTCGCCGCGCGCTGGCACGAGCCAACAGCAACGCGGCCGTGTTGGCGCAAGCAAGCAGCAACACCAACCCGACCGCTCCCAGCAGGAGCCACAGGCTCAGGCGCACCTCGCGCACCTCGAAATCGCGGAGAGACCAGAGACGCGGTTCCCAGCCCAGGGGGCTCGGGATCTGGCGTTTTGTATGGGCGTCGATCTCGGCCTGAGCCTGCTTCGCGGTCACACCCGGCCTGAGGCGAGCAAAAATGTTTACCGGCAACGCCTCCTGTGAGTTCAGGCTCCGAGCGACGGGCACGTAAATGTCGGCCGGCCGGCCGTCCACGTGGAAACCCGGGGGCAGCACCCCGACCACGCTGTAGGGTTGGCCATCGACGGTCAGCTTGCTCCCGAGAGCCCTTGGGTCGCCGTTGAGCCGGCCTTGCCAGAAGCTGTGGGAAAGCATCGCGACCCGGGCCACTCCGGGCTGGTCCTCCTCAGGCAGGAAGTTGCGCCCAAACGTTGGCCCGACGCCGAGAGCCGGCAGGAAGCTTTGCGTAACTCGCCAAAATTTGACAGCTTCGTCCGTCCCGCCGATTGAGAGAGCCGCTGTCCCGGGGGACGCGGCCGCGATGGACTCGAACCACCGCCCGCTCTCCTTCAGGCGGGCGTACGCTGTGAATTCGGGTTGGGCATCGGAAACATTGAGTTTCCGGCTGACCATGGCGACCGTGACCAAACCGTCCACGTCCCGCACAGGCAGCGGCCGCAAAAGGACCGCGTAGACGACGCTGAAGATGGCCGTATTCACCCCGATACCCAGCGCCAGGGCGAGGACGGCGACCGCAGTCACCCCGGGGCTGCGCAACAGCATCCGGATACCGTACCTAAGATCGCGAAGAAGGGCTTCCATCAGAACTGACGAGAGCAATCGGCTGGCCGCGGCAAGTCACTCAAAAATCAGGCGGTTTCATCCGAAATGTGTCCGGTTTTGGGACGTGGCCGCGCGAAAACGAAACCGGCGGGAGGCGATGGTTCCGCCGCCCGCCGTGAACTTGTGTCAGACACTCTCCGCCCCGGACGTCACTTCCAGAGCCGGTTGATGACGCGGACGAGAATGGCGCCGCTGACGACGAAGACGCCGAGCAAAATTAAGGCAGTCCCCGTGCGCCCATACAGGAAGTTACCGACGGTGAACAGAGACGACCAGATCGCCACGGAACCAGCCGTCCAGCCGAGCAACGACAGCGGGATGTTCTCGTGCTTGGAGTATTCGGCTGCTTCGGCGTCGGTGACGCCCGCCGCGATGCGGATTTTTCGCCAGCCGGGACCGAAGGGACGGACCTTCTTGTAGAAGTCGATCAGCTTGGCGTGATCGGTTTCGGGGCCGAGAAACGTCGTGGCCACCCAGCAGACGGTCGTGAAGGCCACAGTCATGAAGAGCTGCTTATGCGTGCCAAACTTGATGCCGGTCCTGCCCAGCACCACGAAAAATACAGAGATGGCGAATGAACTGATCATCGCCACTACCTCGCTCCACGCGTTCACGCGCCACCAGAACCAGCGCACCAGATAGAGCAACCCGGTTCCGGCGCCGACTTGAAGGATCAGGTTGAAGCTGTCCTGCGCGGTCTCCATGACAAATACCAGCGCGGAGGAAGAGAGGAACAGCAAGAGCGTCGCGAGCCGCCCGGCCATGACATAGTGCTTCTCGCTGGCTCCCGGTTTGAAGAACCGGCGATAGAAGTCGTGGACGAGGTAGGAAGCGCCCCAGTTCAGGTGAGTGAGGATCGTCGATGAATTGGCCGCGATCAAGCCGCCGAGCATCAGGCCCATCCAGCCGACCGGCATGAATCTGAGCATCGCCGGAAAGGCGATGTCGTGGCCGATCAGCGTCGGATCGAGATTGGGGAACGCCTTCTGAATGTCCGAGAGTTGCGGGTAAACGATGATCGACGCGAGACCGGTAAGAATCCAGGGCCACGGGCGCAGCACGTAATGGGCGATGTTGAAGAAGAGCGTCGCTCCAACAGCGTCCTTCTCGGTTTTCGACGCGAGCATGCGCTGAGCGATGTAGCTGCCGCCGCCGGGCTCCGCGCCCGGGTACCAGACAGCCCACCATTGGATGGCGATCGGCATGATGAAAATCGCCACCGCCAGTTCCCAG
>JAEHDI010000315.1 GCA_016880505.1 Bryobacterales bacterium
AAGAGGCGTGTGCACGGAAGTGGAATCTTCCGTACAATGACGCCGTCGCGTCGAAAGAGCAGCTTTCCGAGAATAAGCTGACGACGATCGCGACGTACGGCGAACGCTATGCTCGCCGGATGTGCATGCACTGCGCGGAGCCGACGTGCGTGTCGGTATGCCCCGTAGGGGCTTTTCAGAAGACGCCGCTCGGGCCCGTCATCTACCTGGAGGACCGTTGCATGGGCTGCCGGTATTGCATGCTGGCCTGTCCATACAACGTACCGGTCTACGAGTGGAGCAAGACGCTTCCCAAGGTGAGGAAGTGCGACATGTGCTACGACCGCGTGAGGGCGGGTAAGCCGACGAGTTGCTCGGAGGCCTGCCCGACCGGCGCGACGATCACCGGCGAACGGAACGCGTTGATCAAAGAAGCACAGCGGCGGATGGCGGAGAATCCCGGCCAGTACAACGGCCGGATCTACGGCCTGGAAGAAGTGGGCGGGACTTCGGTCCTGATGCTGGCCGGTGTGCCGATGCAGCAGTTGGGAGTTCGAGCGAATCTTCCCAATGCACCCCTATCGCTCGCCACGCGCGCAGCGTTGTCGTTTGTACCTGACATCGTGGGGGTCGGCACCGTCTTGCTCTCGGGCGTCTATTGGATCACTCACCGCCGCGAGGAAGTCGCCGCGGCCGAGGGTGCTCCGCGAAAGGGAAAGGAGAAGACGAAATGACCAGGCTTCTCCGGTTGCCCCGGCTGACATTCTGGCAGTTGGTGTTCGCTCTTCTGATGCTCGTCGGCGCTTACGCAACCTACGTGCGGTTTTTTCAGGGCCTCGGCGCGGCCACAAATTTGACCGACCGGTTCCCGTGGGGAATCTGGATCGGATTCGACGTCTTGTGCGGAGTGGGCCTGGCGGCGGGTGGCTTTACACTCGCGGCCACGGTTCACATTTTCAACATCGAGAAGTACAAGCCAATCGTACGGCCGGCGATTCTCACCGCCTTCCTCGGCTACACTCTGGTGATCCTCGCCCTCTTGTTCGACCTCGGCCGGCCCTATCGCGTTTGGCATCCGCTGGTGATGTGGAATCCGCATTCGGTGATGTTCGAGGTCGGCTGGTGCGTGACACTCTACACGACCGTGCTGGCGCTCGAGTTCGCTCCGACGGTGCTGGAACGCATCGGCTGGCACGCCGGGCTGAAGTGGGTTCGGTCCGCCATGATCCCGCTGGTGATCGCGGGCGTCATTCTGTCGACTCTGCACCAGTCGTCACTCGGCAGCCTCTATCTGATCGTTCCGCACAAACTCCACCCGCTCTGGTACACTCCGCTTCTGCCGATTCTCTTCTTTGTTTCCGCGATTTGCGTCGGCCTGGCTATGACCATTTTCGAGTCGTGGCATTCCGCGAAGGCTTGTGGAAGGCACCTCGAACTGCGCTTGCTGGCCGGGCTTTCGCGGGTGTTGGCGGTTCTGCTGCTGGCATACCTGGCGTTGAGGTTCCTGGACCTGGCGCGGCGTGGCGCCCTACGGTTGATTCTGGAACAGCGGATGGAGAGTTACCTGTTCGGACTCGAGATCGCGCTGATGCTGCTTCCGATGCTGCTGCTTTTCCGGGCGCACGTCCGCCGCAGGCCGGGAGCGCTTTACGCCTGCTCGGTGATGGTGATTTTCGGTTTCATCACGCACCGCCTGAACGTCAGCGTTACCGGCATGGAGGCGGGTTCCGGGGTGCACTACCTGCCAAAGTGGACGGAAATTGCGATCACCTTGGCCATCGTGGCAGCAGGGTTCGCTATTTTTCGATTCGCCACGAAGTACCTGCCGATCTTCGGAGAGGAGGAGCAGCACAGGGAAGTTGTAGCTGTCCCGCCGGAGGCGCTGCCATCTCCGGTGCGGGGAGATTGAGAAGGAGGAGGGAATAACGGGCCAGAACGGCCATTCTCGAATCGGCCTCGCCGTGAAACTCGCCGTCTGTGTGGTGGCGAGCTTCACGGCGTTTGTCGCTTTATTCAGCTACCTGGGTTTCCGCGAGCATCGCCGGCACTCCGAGGATTTGGTGGTGACCAGCGCAGATCGCCTTACCGACGTGATCCAGCGCAGCACCAGCTACCAGATGCTGCACAATGACCGTGCGGCGCTTTACCAGATGATCCATGCCATCGGCAGCGAGCCGGGCATACGCCGGGTACGCATCTTCAATGAGGATGGGCGCATCAGCTTCTCCACTTCCGAGACCGAAGTGGGAACGGTGCTCGACAAACAGGCGGAGGCCTGTTACGCCTGCCACGCCCAGGCAGCGCCGCTGACTAAGCTGGACCGGCCGGATCGAGCGCGCATTTTTCCGGAGGAGAACGCTAAGCGCGTGCTCGGCATCATCCGGCCGATCGAGAATCAGCCGGCCTGTTCGAACGCCGCCTGCCACGCCCATCCGCCCCAGCGGCGGATCCTTGGGGTCACCGACGTGCAAATATCCCTGGAGAGCGTCGACGCGCAACTGGCGGAGTACCAGCGTCATGTGCTGGCCATCACAGGCCTGTCGGTACTGTTGGGTTCGCTCGTTAGCGTTGGGTTCATTCTGCTGTTCGTACACAGGCCTGTTGGGGAATTGATCGCCGGCACCCAAACGGTGGCCGGCGGGGATCTTGGTCACCGGTTGCCCGTGCGGTCCGGAGACGAACTGGGAGAGTTGGCCGCATCATTCAACAAGATGACGGAGGATCTGGAGAGGGCCCATTCGGAGATCACCACCTGGGCACGTACGCTCGAGGAGCGGGTGGAGAAAAAGTCCGCTGAATTGCAGCGCGTCCACGAGAGTCTGCTAACAAGCGAAAAGATGGCATCGCTTGGAAAGCTGGCGGCCACGGTCGCCCACGAAGTAAACAACCCGCTGTTCGGGATTCTGACCTACGCCCGCTTGTCGCTCCGGGCTCTCGAGAAGAGTGAGCTCAGCGCGGAGAGCAAAGCGCAGGTTCTCGATCAGTTGCACACCATTGAGAGGGAGAGCCGGCGTTGCGGCGAAATCATGAAGAACCTCCTCAACTTCGCGCGGCAAGTGCCGCCGCACCGGGAAGCGCATGACCTGAACGTGCTTGTCGACAGGGCCATCACCCTCGTTCGGCACCAACTGGCGCTTCAGGAGATCGAGCTTGAGAAACGCCTTCAAGGCGACCTGCCGGCCTGCTTCTGTGACGCGGACCAGATCCAGCAAGTGGTGCTGGCGTTGCTGATCAACGCATCGGATGTGATGCCGGGAGGAGGGACCATTCGAGTGATGACGGAGTCGGACAAAAGCGGGGAAAACGCCTGTATTCGAGTAGCGGACACCGGGGGAGGCATCGACGCGGAGACTCTGCCGAAGATTTTCGAGCCGTTCTTTACCACTAAGGAAGACCAGCACCGCACCGGGCTGGGCCTGGCCATCGCGAAAGGTATTGTCGAGAGGCACGGCGGATTCATAACCGTAATCTCGAAGCCCGGAGAGGGCACGGAATTCACCATCCTGCTGCCGGTTGGGGAGCCTGTCGCCGCCGGCCCGGATGGAAAGGGGAACCGGAATTGAGTGTACCGGAGACGAAGTCCAGTTCTCTCGGCCGCATCCTGATCGTCGATGACGAGCTGGTGGTTCGTGACTCCCTCGACAAGTGGTTTACGGGGGAGGGTTACGAAACCAGCGTTGCGGCGAGCGCCCGCGAGGCGCTGGAGATGTTCCAGAAGAACGAATGGGATCTTGTCCTGCTCGACATCAAGATGCCCGGGATGGACGGGATGGAGCTGCAGGCCCGCCTGCGCGAGATTGACCCGGAACTGGTCATCATCATCATGACCGGCTACGCCTCGGTGGAGACCGCCGTTCAGGCACTGAAGCGCGGAGCGTACGATTACGTGACCAAGCCGATCGACCCGGATGAGCTGGTCCACCTGGTCTCGAACGCGATCGGGCACCGGCGGGACCGGCGGGAGATCGTCCGGCTCCGTGAGAACCTCCAGGAGATCTACCCGGAGACGCACCTTATCGGCAACAGTCCGCCGATGAAGCACGTGCTGGAACTGGTCGAAATGGTTGCGCCCACCGACACAACCGTGCTGATCTCTGGCGAGAGCGGGACCGGCAAGGAGCTGGTGGCGCGCGCGATTCACGCGGCCGGGTCGCGCCGCTACATGCCGATGGTGGTCATCCATTGCGGCGCGCTCACCGAGACGCTGCTCGAGAGCGAGCTGTTCGGTCACGAGCGAGGCGCCTTTACCGGCGCCCAGTACCGGAAGACGGGCAAGTTCGAGGTTGCCGATGGCGGTACGGTCTTCCTCGACGAGATCAGCGACATCAGCCTCAAGACGCAGACCGATCTGCTGCGTGTGCTGCAGGAGAAGGAGATCGTCCGCGTCGGCGGAAACGAGTCGATCAAGGTGGATTTCCGCTGTATCGCCGCGACGAACAAGAGCCTCGAAGAGCTGGTGAAAGCCGGCACGTTCCGGCCGGATCTTTTTTACCGGCTGAAGGTTTTCTCGATCGAACTTCCACCGCTCCGCGACCGGCGGGAGGACATCCCCCTGCTCGCGCACCACTTTATAAAGAAATACGCCACCGCCATGAACCGGCCTGAGCCGCGATTGTCCCCGGAAGCGCTCGACCTTCTACTTAGTCACAACTGGCCGGGAAACGTCCGTGAGTTGGAGAACGCGATCGAGCGGGCGCTGGTGATCGGACGTGAGGGGTTGATCAAGCCTTCCGACTTCCCGTTCCAAGCGCATTCGCACTCCCCGCAAGAGGGCCAGACACTGGAAGACGTGGAGAGGGTCCACATCGAACGGGTTCTTCGCGAGACCGCGGGCAATCTCTCCCGCACCGCGCGGATCCTCGACATCGACCGGACCACGCTCTACAACAAGCTCAAGCGGTACGGCCTCAAGTGATCTCCCTGCCGCGCGGAATTACAGCGATTCATCTGCAGCCGGTTGGGGACGGGGTCGCTCTGGAAATGCTCGACCGGATAAGCGCGGCGCTCGCGCGCGTGTTCGAAGTCTCCTGTCACGTACGCCGCGAGCGGCTCGACGCCGGACTCGCACTCGATCCTGTCCGGCGGCAATACTTCTCAACCGCCGTCCTGCAACAACTCGTGCCGCTGGCGGCCGGAGACGAGGAGATCCGGTTGTTCGGCATCACTGAGTACGATCTGTTTGTGCCGGTGCTGACGTTCGTGTTCGGCGAGGCGCAACTGGACGGGCGCTGCGGACTGATCTCCCTTCACAGGCTGAGGGAGGAGTTCTATGGCCTGCCGGCCCGCGGAGAACTTCTGGAGGAACGCGCGGTGAAGGAAGTGATCCATGAACTCGGGCATACCTTCGGGCTAAGGCACTGCCCCGACTGGAGCTGCGCGATGGCGTCAACCCACGCCGTGGAGCGCCTGGACCTCAAGGGAGCCCGGCTCTGCGCGGACTGCACGCGGCGTATCGGGGCGTGGTCATAAGGGAACCGCGAACTCAAACCGAGCTGCGACCGTGAGGGAACGGACGCCTGCTATCGGCGAAAGAGCTTGTGCTTGATGTCCGGCCAGAATTCGCGAAACACGTTCCTTCCAAGCTCTATGCCGAGAGTCGTACTGCCGCGCGCAAGGCCGTGCCGAAAGTCGTTCCGCGAGTCGGGGTACCAGGTGTTGGCGAGGAACCCCGAGCCGTAGGCGCCGGCGAAACGGCCGACTGCAAACGTCTGGCCGCCATTCTCGGTCCGCCGCACAAAAGTGCGTTTCACTGCGTGCTCTGTGCGGGGCCAGAAGCCGCTGCACTCGCAGTGGTCGTAAGCAAGCACCTCGCCCCGCAAACTCGCCACGCCGAGGTCTATCGAGTTTCTGGCGACTCTGCGTGCGTATGCGGACGCGAGCCGCCGCTCGAAGCCGTCGCCACCCTGTTCCCATTCCGGCGGGCTGTTCCGCCATTGGTTCCACCCCGCTGTGACGGCGGAACCCACGTATGCCGCGGGACCGAAGGTCTGTTTGATGTAGTACTGAAGGTTGCTGTCAGGAACAGACGATGGGGTGGCAATCAAGTAACTCGGCGCTGCCGAATTCTGGCCGCTGGCGGCGAGAGCGAAATATCCCAGTAAAACGACGAGTACTATCGGCACATAGCCTCGGGGCCCAGCCCAAAGGGCTGTTCACTTGATTCTACCTCAATTCGGTCTCAGGACAAGCCTTTTACGTGCACATCCACGTTAATTCCTTCGCGGACGCTCTGGGTGACCGTGCAGAAATCTTCGAACAAGGCCAGGCACCGGGCGGCATTCTCCCGCTCGGATTCGGGCAGATTCGGGTCGATGCTAACCTCCACTTTCCCGACCCGCAGCCGGCGGTTCTCGTTTCGCACGACCTGCACTTTCGCCACAGTACGGATCGGTCCCAGTTCCACGCGGGCTTTTCGGGCGCAGAACAGGAGGCTGGCGCTCAGACAGTTCGCGATGGCAGCGACGAGCAACCGTGTCGGGTTCGGCCCCTTATCGTGCCCGAGGGGTGGCGGTTCATCCGTGATCAGGTCCGCAAGGTTCTCTTTGTCGAACTTCACGCGAAACTCGTAATCCTGAACCTGATCAACGGCGACCGAAAACTCACTGACGACTTGGCTCATCTCACTCTCTTAGATTCAATCAGTTGCCGAAAGGTGTCACTGATCCGCGGGGCGGTTTCAGGCCCTGTGGAATTAACTTCCCCGTACCAGCGTTTCGGTGCGTTCTGAAGCCACGGGGCTTCTTCGTCCCACTCGGCTCGGGGGATGATGTAGCCGATTTCATCATTGGCGAGCCCGAACAGCATCCGGTACGGAGCCTTCATCACCTTTTTCAATGCCGGTTCGATGGGCGCGTCCGGAAAGTCAGCTCCGGCGAATCTGGCTACGCCGCCCACGCTCAGTTCGGGATAGAGTTCTCCCGGGACCATGGCGATCTCGAGCAAACGACGGCGGTCACTCCCTAGCCGGGCATAACCGACTACGGTAACGGCGCCGTCACCCTCCATCGGCTTGCGTCCCTTGAACAACCCAGCCTGCGCTGCCATGCGGTAGCCGGCGTTGGTAACGGGGATCGAGATTTTCTTCTCGCGGAACTCCAGCCGGTTCACGTCGCGAGGCTTCTCCCCGGACAGCGCACCGGCTGCCAATTCCGCCACACGGCGCCCGATGATCTCTGCCATCCGGAAGCTGTCGGCAGGCGCCGGTTGACCGGTCTCAGGGTCGGTGACCTTTGCGCCGAGAGAGGATTGCATCCCGCCGATCGCGCCGTTGATCAAGACTGCCACGCCGCCGGTTAGTTCTTCCATCCGGAGATAGAAGTACGCGGGATAGTCCGCGGTAACCAGCGTGTTTTTGGAGCCGAGCGTTTCGGGGTGGTTGGCCCAGTTGACCAAGGCGCCGATGGCGCGGCCGTCTCTTCCGGTCGCGGAGAGAACCACAAGCTCGGAGTCGTGGACAACGGGCGGGCGAGTGTCGTTGAGAAAGCCGTCAAGCTCGCGCGTCGAGACTTTCGAGGTTTTCACCCGCGCCGGACGGAGCGATCGAACGGCTTCTACCGCCGCAGCGGCGGTTTGCTCCACCACGAACCGGTTGTACTCCTCGTTGATCCCGCTGACGCCCATCTCCGGACCCCAGAGTCCCATCGTGTCCGGCGCTTCGTGGTCGTGCGTCGCGGCCACGATGACATCGACGGCACCGCCAAGGCGCGTACGGGCTTCGGCGCTGATTCTTTCGACGTCCTCGAGAAACAAACCGATCGAGTCGACGCCGCAGAGGACTAGCGGAGTGCGGTCGACCGCCAGCGCCAGGCAGCGCGCCCAGAGATCGTCATGGATACGCGTGGCCACGCGATTCTGACCAAAGCCCGCCATATAGACGGGCGCGTGCTTCGTGAGGTCGGGTGTAACAGGGCGTCTGGCGGCGCCGGCCCGAAACTCGGCGGACGCCGGAAGCGCGAGGAGAAAAAGAAAGGCCGCCGCGAACAGCGGCCATCCATACTTCCGCATGAGAACCTCTGTGGGGCGGGTTGCACGCACCCCCCGGTCCAACTTGCTAAGCCCAATACGCGACGCCGGGCTTCTCCCGAATGACGATGTCGCTGAGGAATCGGATCGCCTTGGTCAGACCTTCCTCAGCCGACATGAGGCTGTCCTCGTGCTCGATCGAGAGGACGTAGTCGTAGCCGTACATGCGAAGCGTGGAGATGAACTCGCTCCACCACTCGGCGCCGTGGCCGTAACCGACGGTGCGGAAGATCCAGGCGCGGCTGCGCTCGTCGGTGTAGGTCTTGGTGTCCAGGACACCGGTTGTGGGCAGATTTCGCTGGTAGATCTGTGTGTCCTTGGCGTGGACGTGGAAGATGGCATCGCCCAGCACGCGAATGGCGGCGATGGGATCGATCCCCTGCCAGAACATGTGGCTCGGGTCGTAGTTGGCGCCGATATTTTTGCCGGCGGCAGCCCGGAGCTTCAGCATCGTTTCAGGACTGTACACGACGAAACCCGGATGCATTTCCAGGGCGATCTTCACACCGTGATTGGCGGCGAAATTTGCGCGCTTCGTCCAGTAAGGGATCACCTTCTTCTCCCACTGCCAGGCGAGCAACTCTTGGAAGTGCGGGGGCCATGCAGCCGTCACCCAGTTCGGGTACTTCGCCTTGTTGCTGTCGCCGGGGCAGCCGGAAAAATCGATGACTACCGGAATTCCGAGCTTCTCCGCCAGCAGGATGGTCTTCTTGCTCACTTCCTGGTGAGCCTTCGCGATTGCCGGGTTGGGATGCAGCGGCTCGCCGTGGCAACTCAGGGCGCTGATGGTGAAGCCGTTGTCTTCCAGTTTCTGCTTGAACTCCTTGAGCGCAGTCTTGTCCTCGAGCATCGCCAGCTTGCAGTGCGGATCGCCGGGGTAGTTCCCTGTGCCCAACTCCACGGTGGTGACGCCCAGGCCCTTCAGCTTTTCGATCACCTGGTCGAGAGACAGGTTCGCCAGAAGTGCGGTAAAGACTCCAACTCTCACGGCATCTCTCCTTTATTTCTTGAAGTGTGACAGCAATTTGATACGGGAAAAAGGATATCACACCGACTCAGGTATGATCGTTCTTTGTCGCTGGACTCATGAACTTGCCGCACCGGCAATTTCATGAGGCCACCGTGTCATTGGGTTGATTCGTTACGAGCCACGTTTTCGTCGTCGCTGCTGCCGCCACGCGGCTGTCTAAACCTTGAGTGGATGAGTTTGGCCGCTCAGCCGCCGACTCTTGGACGCGCCGGTTTACGTGCGTGCACTCCAGGCGGCTATTGCAAACTTTTCTCTTGACAACTATTCAATTGAGTGATTGAATAGCTTTGTGGACAGCACCGTTAAGCGAAAATTCAAGGACGAGATCTACGAGCAGTTCGCCCGCATTGGTAAAGCGCTCTCGAGCGGCCGCCGGCTCGAACTGCTGGAGCTGCTGGCCCAGGGCGAACGCAGCGTCGAAGAGCTGGCGGGCGAGACCGCCATGTCGGTAGCCAATTGCTCGCAACATCTCCAGATTTTGCGTGCCGCGCAGCTCGTCGATGTTCGCCGGGACGGTCTCTATGCAAGGTACCGGCTGGCGGATGAGGCAGTTCTGCGGTTCTGGCTGGCGCTCCGGGAGCTTGGCGAGAACCGTCTCGCCGAGATTTCACGTCTCGTTGAGGCGTTTCTGAAGGACCGCCAGACCCTCGAAGCGATAACCATCGACGAGCTGCGCCAGCGCATTAAGTCCCATGGAGTCGTGCTGCTGGACGTGCGGCCGCTCGAGGAGTTCGCGGCTGGACATATTCCCGGCGCGCGCTCAATTCCGACGAGTGAACTAGAGAAACGGCTCCGCGAACTGCCGAAGCGAAGTGAGATTATCGCGTACTGTCGCGGGCCTTACTGTGTCTTTGCCGACGAGGCCGTCCGTCTGCTGCGTTCCCGCGGATACCGGGCAGCACGGCTCGACGCCGGCTTGCCGGACTGGAAAGCGCAAGGCTTCCCAGTCGAGGGCTGAGAAAACGCGAAGGGGCCCTGATGAATTCTGTGATCGATGTCGAAACGTTGCGTGCCTGGCTGACGGAACGACGTTCAGTGACAGTTCTCGACGTCCGCACGCAGGAGGACCGAGCGGAATGGTGGATCCCCGGCAGCGTGCACATGAACGCATATCAGGCGCTGCAAGAGGGACGAGCCGACGCCCTGGCGAGCTTCCAGACTCCAACTGACGTTCCGGTGATAACCGTGTGCGGCATGGGGCGGACAAGCCGAACAGCGGCGGAGCAGCTGCGAGCGCGTGGAATCGCCTCGGTCTCGCTGGCAGGCGGCATGAAGGCATGGAGCCTCGCCTGGAACACCGCGGCGGTGCCACTCGCGCGAAGCCAAGCCCGAGTGATACAGGTCCGCCGCACCGGAAAGGGTTGCCTGTCGTACATCATCGCGTCCGAATCCTCAGCACTTGTGTTGGATGCATCGCTTCCGCCTGAGGTGTACGTCCGTTTGGCCGGGGAGCTGGAGTGGGTGATCCGATACGTGCTCGACACCCACATCCACGCCGACCACCTATCCCGTTCGACGGCGCTCGCTCGGCAAACTGGAGCCCGTCAACTGCTGCCTGCGAATGGCCGGCTGCGTTTCGCGTTCCAGCCCGTCGGAGATGGAGACGTGGTCGAAATCGGTAGAGCGCACCTCTGCGCCATACGGACGGCGGGTCACACGACAGAGAGCACCTGCTATCTGCTCGACGGTGAAGCGCTGTTCACTGGAGACACGCTGTTTCTGTCCGGCGTCGGCCGGCCCGACCTGCGTGCCGACGAGCGACAGGCGCGCGAACGGGCGAGGCTTCTGCACGGCTCGCTTAAGCGAATCTTTACTCTCGGGTCGGACGTTCTGGTCCTGCCGGGACACACCAGCGAGCCGGTTGCCTTCAATGCGGCGCCGCTCGTGGCACACCTGGCCGAAGTTGCTGAGCGCCTGAAGGACTGGCGCGTCTCAGAGACCGAATTTGTGGAGCGCATTCTGGCACGTATCCCGCTCACGCCGCCAAACTACTTGCGAATTGTCGAGTGCAACGAGTCCGGTTCATTTCCGGAGATGGATCCGACGGACATAGAGGCAGGCGCGAACCGCTGCGCTGTCGCGTAGGAGCACAGGATGCCTGGTCAACCCCAGCTCGGATTGCGGCAGAACTGGCGGCAGTTCGCACTGCTAGTCGTGATAAACACATTCGTCGGGGCGATGGTTGGCATGGAACGAGTTGTCGTTCCGCTGCTTGCGGAACAGGACTTCGGTGTGGCGTCACGTGCGGTGATGCTCTCCTTCCTCGTCAGTTTCGGCCTGGTCAAGGCGGGTGCGAACCTGGTCGCCGGCGGCCTCAGCGACCGTGCCGGCAGGAAGCGCGTGCTCGTAGCCGGATGGCTGTTTGCACTGCCGATTCCGGCGCTGCTGTTCTTCGCCCCCTCGTGGAAATGGGTGGTCGCGGCGAATGTGCTGCTCGGGATTAACCAGGGGTTGACCTGGTCGACCACGGTGATTATGAAGATCGACCTGGTCGGGCCGAAGCGGCGTGGGCTGGCTATGGGCCTGAATGAGGCGGCCGGATACGTGGCGGTCTCATTGGCGGCCTTGTGTTCCGGGTATCTCGCCGGCGTGTACGGTCATCGTGCCGCGCTGCTAGCCATCGGTGGAGCGGCGGGGACCGCGGGGTTTCTGCTTTCAGTCGCATTCGTTCGCGAGTCCCGTCACCACGCTGAAGCCGAAGCGCGCATGCAGACTGGCAAGCGCTACTCGTTCCGCGAGGTGTTCTCGCGGACGAGCTGGCGGGACCGGACGTTGTTCTCGATCAGTCAGGCGGGGATGGTGAACAACCTGAACGACGGCATGGCCTGGGGGCTGTTGCCGCTCTATTACGTCTCGCACGGCCTGGCGATTCGCGATGTTGCCGTCCTGAGCGCCATCTACCCAGCGGTATGGGGCGTGTCTCAGCTCGCGACGGGCACCCTGTCTGACCGCATGGGCCGCAAGACGCTGATCACAACCGGCATGTTGGTCCAGAGTGCCGCAATCGTGCTGATTTTGCTATCGACCGGGTACACAGTTTGGGCGAGTGCGGCGGTGCTGCTTGGCCTCGGGACCGCCATGGTGTATCCCACGCTGCTGGCCGCGATCGGCGATGTGGCACACTCCAGCTGGCGCGCTTCCGCAGTCGGCGTGTACCGGCTCTGGCGAGACGCGGGGTATGCCGCCGGCGCGCTGTTTTCGGGGCTGCTCGCCGATGCGATGGGAATGAGCTGGGCCATAGCCGGAGTCGCCGCCTTGACGGGCATGTCCGGCGTGATTGTCGCAGCGTGCATGCGAGAGACTTTGACAGGCAAGGACTTGCCCGAGCGGGCGAGCGGAGTTTCCCTTATGCCGGCGCGCGACTGAGTCCCGGCGCTGGTGCATTCGGGTTATGGATATATGGCGGGGATGCTTCGGCACCGTCAGCGTGGTGGTTGTCGAAGGTGGCGAGTCGATGTTGTGAACCAAGGAGGGGCAAATGCGAAGAGTGCTTACGTTGGTGTATGGCGGTTTCTGCTACGTGGTGTTTCTTGGAACGTTTCTCTACGCTATCGGCTTTGTGGGCAACGTCCTGGTCCCGAAATCAATCGACAGCGGGCCTCAGGAGCCAATCGGTACGGCACTGCTGATCAATTCGGTCCTGCTCGGCATTTTTGCCGTGCAGCACAGCGGCATGGCGCGTCAGAGCTTCAAGGCATGGTGGACGCGGATCATTCCCCGGCAGATTGAGCGGAGCACTTACGTGCTGGTCGCGAGTCTGTCGCTCCTGCTGCTGTACTGGCAATGGCGTCCCATACCGGCGACGATATGGGCAGTCGACAGCGGAGCGAGCCGCGCGCTTCTCATGGCCGTGTTCGCTGCCGGGTGGGCGATCGTACTGATCTCCACACTCCTGATCAGCCATTTCGATCTCTTCGGCTTGCGGCAAGTATGGCTCCACTGGTCAGGGAAGGAATACACGCCGGTCCGGTTCGAGACCCCGTTGCTGTACAAGCTGGTTCGGCACCCGCTCTACCTGGGTTTCCTGCTGGCTTTCTGGGCAACGCCAGCGATGACGGCAGGCCATCTGTTGTTTTCAATCGCGACGACTGCCTACATATTTGTCGGCATTCAGCTTGAGGAGCGGGATCTAGTGAGGGTCCATGGCGATGCATACGCGAATTACCGCCAACAGGTCTCGATGATTCTGCCGTCTCCGCTTAGGAGGGCGGCGTCGCGCGGAGGGGCACTCGCCCAGAAGGCCGGAGCACCGAAGAGTTGAAAGTCGCGAGACCATCTCGGCCGTGGCGCCGCGGGCTGTCCGAAAGATCACGGCCGAGGTTGCTTTAACCCGGTGCACAGTCCGGGACTCGCAATCCGTGAATGCCTCTTACGAGGTACGACCGTGATGAAAACCTCCAGCACGAGAGGTGACCTGAAGCCGGCAAAGGCCATTTCAAAATGGCGGTGCAGGACTGCTTGGTACGACGCGGTTGCGGAAACGTATGACCGCCTTGCGGTACCCCATGTCTTCACCCAGCCCGCCAAGGACCTGGTAGCCATGTTGAAGTTGCCACATGAGGCGGGGGTGCTTGACATAGGCGCGGGTACAGGCATAGCTGCACTCCTGGCGTCGAAGTGCTTGGGGCCGACAGCGCTTGTTGTGGCACTCGACTCTTCGATTGGGATGCTCCGCCTCGCGCGGAAAAAGGGACTGCGGCGGCTGGTGGTTGGGGTAGTTCCCGGCCTTCCCTTTCCGGACGGGGTCCTCG
>JAEHDI010000316.1 GCA_016880505.1 Bryobacterales bacterium
GAACTGGCCGGTTATATCAACGGGCAAATGCCGCAATTCGTGGTCGACAAAGTGCAGAACGCCCTGAACGATCACGGCAAGCCGTTGCGCGGCTCGCGTATCCACATCATGGGCGTCGCGTACAAGCGGGACGTGGACGACGTGCGCGAGTCGCCGGCACTGGACATCATCCTGCTGCTCGAAAAGCGGGGGGCGCAGTTGACGTACTCGGATCCCCACGTGCCGGTGCTGAAGAAGGACGGTGTCGAACTGCGCGGCGAGGCGGCGGACGAGGCCGCGGCCGAAGCCGACTGTGTCGTGATCGTCACCGACCACTCGGCGTTCGACTATACCAAGCTAGTCGCGAAGGCGCGGCTGATCGTCGATACGCGAAACGCGATGAGAGCGTTCCAGTCGGAGAAGATTGTGCGGTTGTAGCTCGTCAAGCCGTCAGATGAAATCCGGTGAGCCGTCGGACCGGAACGCGAAACCACGATGCCAGGGTTTCGGCGGGTAATGCTTGAAGGCCTCTTCGTTCACCTCGTAACCCCAGCCGGGTTTGTCCGGTATGGGCAGGTAGCCATCCTTGACAAGGATCGGATCCTTGACCATGTCCTTGCGGGGCGACGTGTCGTCGGGGTGGTACTCCAGGATCAGGAAATTCGGCGTGGAAGCGGCGAAGTGGACGTTGACCATCGTGGCGAGCGGCCCCATAGGATTGTGCGGGGCCACCACGACGTAGTGCGCCTCGGCCATCGCAGCGATTTTCTTTAGTTCCATGATCCCTCCGGCCAGGCAGACGTCAGGCTGAACGATGTCCGCTGCTTGTTTGGCGAGGATCTCACGGAATTCGAACTTCGTGTAGAGGCACTCGCCGGTAGCGAGCGGTATCTCGATCTTCCGCTTTAGCTCCGCGAGTGCGTCGACATTCTCCATGCGGAGCGGTTCTTCGATGAAGAATGGCCGGGCAGGCTTAAGCGCCTCGGCAATTTGAAAGGCCCTAATCGGTTCGAAGAGGGTGGCGTGGACGTCAAAGCCCAGGTCGACATCGGGTCCGACGGCCTCGCGGGCCGCCTGCGCCCGTTCGGCGGCGGCGCGCGTGACGGCGTTGTAGGGGAGCGTGCTTGAGCCCGGCGGGTACGGCGCCATCTTCAGCGCAGTGTATCCGTACTTCGAGACCAGGCGTTGCGAACTCGCGGCGAGTTCCGCCGGGGTGGCGCCTCCCGCCGACTGATAGACCCGAACCTTCTCGCGGCACTTGCCGCCGAGCAGCATGTAGACGGGCAAACCGGCGGCCTTGCCGGCGATGTCCCAGAGCGCATGCTCGATGCCGCTGATGGCGGCGTTGATGACGGCGCCGCCGGGAAAGCGTGTGAACTGGTACATCACGGCCCATAGGTACTCGACATTGCGGGGGTCCTTGCCCACAAGCCAATGTTTGAAGTCGCGGATGGTAGCGACAGTGGCCTCATCAGGTCCGACCGAGTAAGCCTCGCCAAATCCGTGGATCCCCTGGTCGGTCATCACCTTGACGAAGCAGTAGTTGCGACCGCCGAGGCCGACCAGGAAAGGCTGGATGTCGGTAATCCTGAGGGCGGGCTTGCCGGCATAACGGGGACCCTCGACGGCGATCGCCTGAGCTTGCGCGGACAGGCCGACAGCGCCGGTGTGCGACAGGAAGTCACGTCGGTTCATGTTGGAAGAGTTTACCGGTTCGCGCGGCAGGATGGGAGACGGATTTCAGCCCTGTGACGAAGCGTCCAGGCTTTCCAGTCCCATCTGTGACAGCCGGTAGCGCAAGGCGTTGCGCGTCAGTCCGAGCAGGCGCGCCGCCTGGCTCTTATTGCCGCCGGAGCGGCGCAACGCCTCGCGGATGATCGACTGCTCGTGTTCGTCGAGAGTCATGCCTTCGGGGAGCAACTGGCCGGACGGCGGCGCCACTGTCCGGGGAGTTGTGTCCAGCTTGATGTCTCCGGCATCCAGCCTCGTTCCGGTGCACAGCACCAGACTCCGCTCGATCACATTCTCCAATTCCCGCACATTGCCGGGCCAGTGGTACTCCATCAATTTGCGGACCGCCGCTTCGGTAATCGACTCGACGCGTGAGCCGGCGTCCCGCGTCAGCTTCCGGACGAAGTGCTCGGCCAGAAACGGGATATCCTCTTTCCTTTCGCGCAGAGGGGGGATGTTCATCGGAACGACGTTGAGCCTGTAATAGAGGTCCTCGCGAAATGTTCCCTGCTCGAGCGCCGCACGCAGATCCTGGTTGGTGGCGGCAACGATGCGGACATCGATATGGCGCGTCTTATTACTGCCGAGGCGCTCGAACTCACGTTCCTGAAGCACGCGCAGGAGTTTCACCTGCACCGAGGCGGGCACGTCCCCGATCTCGTCGAGAAACGCGGTGCCCGTGTCGGCCTGTTCGAACTTACCCGGCTTGGCGGCGACCGCGCCGGTGAAGGCGCCCTTCTCGAAGCCGAACAGCTCGCTCTCCATGAGGTTCTCGGGAAGCGCCGAGCAGTTGATCTTCACGAACGGACGATCGCGCCGAGGCGAGTGGTAATGGATGGCGCGGGCGATCAAATCCTTGCCGACGCCGCTTTCCCCGGCGATCAGCACGGTGGCGCGCGTCGGCGCGACGCGCATGACGGTGGCGAAGACCTCCTGCATTGCATTGCTGCGGCCGATGATGTTGTCGATCGTGTAGCGCCGGCCAAGCTCCTCCCGAAGGCTGATGTTCTCGTCCCTCAGCGCCCGGACCTCGAGCGCCTTCTGGATGACGGCCATCAAGTGATCAAGCGAGAAAGGCTTCATCAGGAAGTCGAACGCGCCCGCCTTCATCGCTTCCACGGCTCCCTCGACGGTTCCAAAGGCGGTCATCACCACCACGGGTGTTCGCGAGTTCTGCCGGCGCAGGACGGCGAGCAACTCCAGCCCGTCCATTCCGGGGAGGCGCAAGTCGGTCAGGACGAGGTCGGCGTGGTCGGAGAGCTTAAGGGCGTCCTCGGCTGATGCCGCTTGGTCCACCTCGAAGCCCGCCGACTGCAACTGGAGCTCGACGACGCGCCTAAGCTTATCCTCGTCCTCGACGACCAGAATCCGGTGTTTACTCACGATGAATTCTCAAGCAGTGCCGCCCATCGGAAGAAAGACGCGGAACACGCTGCCTCTTCCCAATTCGCTTTCGACCGTCATTTTACCGCCATGCTGGTCGACGATCTTCGAGACGATGGCGAGTCCAAGCCCGACACCATCCGGTTTGGTGGTGAAGAAAGGGTTGAAGATGCTTTCCCGGTGCTTCGGGTCGATACCCGCGCCGCGGTCGATGACCGAAATTTCGACGGTTCCGTCGACCGGCCGGGTCTTCAACGTCACGGCGCCGTCCGCGGGAGAGGCTTCGGCGGCGTTGGCGAGCAGATTGAAGATCACCCGCTCCATCAACTCGACGTCGAGTGGGAACGGCGGGATGTCGGGAGAGTAGTTCTTGTAAATGGACACCCGCGCGGCGGCCGGGCTCCGCTGGAAGTGTGTAACTGCCAGGTCGAGGACTTCCGTCAGATCGGCCTTGTGCAGGCGGAGTGCGAGTGGCTTGGCGAACTCCAGAAACCGGGTGACCAGCGAATTCGTGCGATCGACCTCGGAGGAAATAAAA
>JAEHDI010000317.1 GCA_016880505.1 Bryobacterales bacterium
GCAAACCGATCAGGCAGTTTTTCTAATGAACGTCCTTCTCTCCACCGTGGAGAACGAAGCGCAAATTACCAAGAACGTGATCGCCGCCATCCCCGAGGGAAAGGCGGACTACCGTCCGGATCCCAAGTCGAAAACCGCCGGCGAACTGGCCTGGCACATCGTGTCTGCCGAGCCTTGGTTTCTCGAGGGAATCGCAGCCGGCAAGTTTGACGAGGGGGACCCCGGCCGTCCCGCCGAACTCAAGACGCCGGCCGACCTCGTGGCCTGGTACGAGAAGAACTTCGCCGCCGGCATCGAAAAGGTCAAGGCGATGCCGCCCGAAAAGCTGGCCGAGACCCTGTCGTTCTACGGGATTTTCAACTATCCGGCGGTGACGTATCTGAGTTTCCTCACGCTGCACTCCGTGCACCACCGCGGCCAACTCTCGACCTATCTCCGGCCAATGGGAGGCAAGGTGCCGAGCATTTACGGCGGCAGCGCCGACGAGCCGTTTCAGATGCCGGAAGGGGCGTAACGAAGACGGCCGTTAAAGCGGTGACAGGCTACGCTGCCACGCGCAAAGAACGCTTGGGTCAGCGTAGCCAGCCACCGTTTTCCCGCAAACTGCGCTCGGGGCAGCGTAGCCAGCCAACGCTTTCCGTTCACCTGACCGTCTTCCTCAAGCGGTAGTCTTCCACCAGTGGCATGTGGACGACCTTGCACATTTCGAACAGCCGCGAGCGCGCCCGTGACCCGATCCGGTCCGCCAGAGACGTGCGATACCTCACCCCCTGCACATCGGCGGAGCGTTCGACCAGCGCGTCGCCGGCGTCCGGATCCGGCAGGTTTGTCGTCGCGATGAGCGCCCTACGGTGGTTACAGCGATAGGTCACGATCGACGTGATCGTGTCCTCCACCCAGTCCGTCACGCGGTGCGCGCCGAGGTCGTCGAGTAAGAGGATCTCGGCGTCCAACGCCGACCGGTAGGCTTCTTTGTCCGCCGCGCCCGATGTGGCGTCGTAGCTCGCGCGGATACGGTCGAAAAGATTCTGATAGTCGTAGAAGAGCCCTTCGAACCCACGAGCGATCAGCTTCCGCAGCGCGGCCACCGCGAGGTGCGTCTTGCCGGTCCCGGGATCGCCGATAAACAGCAGTCCCGGTTTCGGCAGCACCGGATACTCCCGAGTGTACGCGCGCACTGTGTTCAGTACCGCGGCAAGCCCGCGGTTCGCGATGGGATTGTCCTGCGGCAGTGCGAAATTGTCGAAGGAAGCGCTCCGGTAGAGCGGCGGAATCCCTGCGTTGTCCTCGATCCTTCCGGCACGCTCCGCCGCCACGCAGTCGCAGCGCTCCGCCCCGGAAATGCCGTCCTGTTCGACGATAATCCAGCCGCTGCCTCCACACTTCGCGCACACCGTATCGGCCATGTTGAGCACTATTATCCGCTACTCGATGACCGCGAGCACATCGCCGGCCGCGACCGCCCCGCCCTCTCGCGCCGCAAGCGCCGCCACCCGCCCCGCCTTCGGTGACTTCACTTCGTTCTGCATCTTCATCGCTTCCACAACCAGCAGGCCCTGGCCGGCTTCCACCATATCCCCCTCGGCCGCCAGCACGCGCACAACCTTACCCGGCATCGGCGCGGTAACCTGCGCACGCCCTTCACCGAAAACGCCTGCCGGGCGGCGCTTCGGACGCCTCGAGTCTTCCACATCCACCAACAAACGCCGCCCCTGAACCACGGCGATCTGTGCTCCCTGACCCGGCTCCATCCGCACCTCAAAACTTCGCCCGTCGAGCAGTACCGAGTAGATTCCCGGCTCAACCTCCAGAATCGACGCGGTTCCCTCCCGGCCATCCCCCTCGAATCGGAACCGGCACTCTTTCCCGTCCCAACTCAGATCCACATCGATGGGCCGGCCATCGATCACCACGCGCGTCGTCACCGCAGCAGATCCTCTCTGCCCCGCGCCCGCCACCGCGAGCCTGAAGTTCCGCGCCGCGGCCTCGCCTCTCCCTCGCCTCGCCGCTGCCCGTGCACCGCCGCGACCAGCGCCACCGCCGTCTCAATCCCATCGTCGGCGCCCGCTGGCGGCTTTCGGCGGGCGAAGAATTCGTCGATCATCTCCGTGTGAAGGTCGCCGCTCCGGTAAGCCTCGTCTTCGAAAATCTGCCGGAAGAATCCGATATTCGTCTTGATCCCGGCGACGGCATACTCCTCGAGCGCGCGGACCATCCGCTCGATCGCCTCCTCGCGCCCGCCCGCCCAGACCACAAGCTTCGCCAGCAGCGGATCGTACTCCACCGGCACGGTCCATCCGAGGTAGACGCCGGAATCCAGGCGCACACCCGGCCCCGAAGGACGGTCGAGCTGCGTCACCGTGCCCGGCGACGGATAGAAATTGTTGTCGGGATCTTCGGCGTAGATGCGGCATTCCAGCGCCGATCCACGCCACGTGACATCCTCCTGGCGGAACGGGAGCCTTTCGCCCGCTGCCAGCCGGATCTGGAGGTGCACCAGATCGAGCCCCGTGACCAGTTCCGTCACCGGATGCTCCACCTGAAGCCGCGTGTTCATCTCCAGGAAGTAGAACGTACGGTCCCGGTCAACCAGGAATTCCACGGTGCCGGCGTTCGTATACCCCGCGGCACGCGCCACCCGTAGCGCCGCCTCGCCCATCTCCTCGCGCATCTCGGGATGCAGCGTCACCAGCGGAGATGGCGACTCCTCGATCAGCTTTTGATGCCGCCGTTGTAAGGAGCACTCGCGCTCGCCGAGATGCACGAGGTTCCCGTACCGGTCCCCGAGGACCTGGATCTCGATGTGGCGCGGCCGTTCGATCGCCTTCTCGACGTACAACTCCGGGCTCCGAAACGACCGTTCCGCCTCGCTCGCGGCGTCCCGAAACGCCCCTTCGCACTCGGCGTCGCTCCGGATGAGGCGCATTCCTTTTCCGCCTCCGCCCGCGACCGCCTTCAGCAGGACCGGGTAGCCCAGTTCGCGGGCGATCCGCCTGGCTTCGTCCACAGTCGCGGCGGGAGACGTCGTCCCCGGCACCGGCGCAACACCCGCTTCCAGCGCCAGGCGTCTCGACTCGGTTTTCGATCCCATTGCACGGATCGCACCGGAGGAAGGCCCGATGAAGGTAATCCCCGCGTCCTTGCACGCCGCGGCAAAGTCGGCGTTCTCACTCAGAAATCCGTAGCC
>JAEHDI010000318.1 GCA_016880505.1 Bryobacterales bacterium
ACAATCAAGTCCATCTACTCACCTGTAGACTCGTTTTACCTCATCACATTCGTTAGTTCGCAAGTCACTTACTGTTTCGATGTTCGATCACCTATGCAGGATGGGTCCCTGTACACGCAAATTGACGAAGGCGGCAGCGACCTGATGCTGGTGGAGAACTTCCGGTGAACTGATCGAGCTCAGCGCACGCCTCTATTTCCACTCCCAGTACTTCGTTGTGATGTTGTCGTTCGCGTCGCTGTCATATTCGTAGACCGCTTCGTAGACCGCCGCCGTGCCGTTGAGCCGGGCCAGTTTGCCCGAGGCGTTCTGGAGGTAGATCGCACCCCGGTAGCTGACAGCATAAACAGCCTCCTTAGTACGAGACCGGGGCTTCCATTTTTTGTTTCCAGGTAGCTGAAAGTATACACCGAACCGCCTTCCCAAAGGCGGGGCCAGCCGGGCCGTCTCGGCCGCCTCAAGAAAAAGAGTTTCCGGTGCTATAATTGGCGGCGCACTGAGGTGGCTTCATGCAGTACCTGCCGCCGTCTCCGAAGGCTGTTCGCTTCGGAATCTTCGAAGCAGATCTTGTAGCTGGGGAACTGCGCAAGCGCGGGCGAAACGTCGAGCTTCAGGATCAGCCGTTCCACGTGCTGGCCCTGCTGCTGCGACGACCGAAAGAAGTTGTCACGCGCGAAGAGTTGCAGAAAGCGCTCTGGCCGGCCGACAGCTTCGTGGAATTTGACGAGAGCCTCAACAAGGCCGTTCAGAAACTGCGCCAGGCGCTGGGGGATTCCGCCGACAATCCGCGCTTCATCGAAACCCTTCCGCGAAAGGGCTACCGCTTCATCGCACCGGTCGAAGTGGACAGACGTCGGCACGGGATTCTGTGGGCGGCCGTGGCGCTCGTGGTTGCCTTGGCCGCAGGTGCAGGTTTCTGGTTGTCAACGCGGCCAGCCAAACCGCCGGACGCCGAACTGGTGCCGGTTTTGCTCACCGGGTATCTGGGTACGAAATCTGAGCCATCTTTTTCTCCGGACGGGGATAGCGTGGCGTTCACTTGGGATGGCCCGAAGCAGGACAACTGCGACATCTATGTGACGCAAATCGGCGCGAGCGAACCTGTCCGGCTGACCAGCGACCCGGCTGTGGAGCAAGCGCCCGCATGGTCGCCGGACGGCCGCTCGGTTTTATTCCTTCGGCGGCCATACGACAAGCGTAGCGGCCTGTTCCTGATTCCCGCAATCGGTGGAACAGCGGTCAAGATCAGCGAACTCGGCCCGGGGACAAGGTTTCAACAAGGATGGGCGCACCCGTCCTGGCACCCGGGGGGCCGTTGGATTGCCGTCTCCGACACGAGTTCGGAACGCGAGCCGGTTGCATTGTTTCTCCTGTCAATCGAAACCGGGGAGAAGCGGCGAATCACCTCTCCACCGCAGAACACAATTGGCGACGTATATCCCGCCTTCTCTCCCAATGGCCGCGTGCTCGTCTTCGTTAGGACGTTTGCCGGTTTCCGCCGGGACCTTCATGTGCTCGAACTCTCAGATGATCTCCGGCCCGTCGGAGATCCGAAGCGGATCACGTTCGCGAAGCCCTACAACACCTACCCGGCCTGGTCCGCGGATGGAAGGTCAATTGTCTATGCTTCGGGTGAATCGCCCCATCATCCAAGCTTGTGGAGAATGACCCTCAAAACCCCGCTCGGCCCGGCAGC
>JAEHDI010000319.1 GCA_016880505.1 Bryobacterales bacterium
GCGATTGTTTCCGGCTGCCCGGGATTCGGGAGTAACGTCCGATGAGGCTGCGAGCCTCCACCGACTGATCGGCCATGAGACGTCGGGACCCGATTCTCCTGGAACTTCGGCCCGCCTTCGCTCGTAATCCCCAGCTGAGGACCCATGACAACCTGGAGCGATCTCCGCTATGCTGCCCGTGCGTTCGCGCGCGAGCCCGGCTTCACCGCCGTCGCGATGTTGATGCTGGCGCTCGGCATCGGCGCCAATACTGCGATCTTCAGCGTCGTGAACGCGGCGCTCATTCGCCCCCTCGAGTACCACCAGCCGGACCGCATTGTGACTCTCTGGGGAAGCAATCCTGCCTTATCAATTGGGCTCGATCTGCTGCCCATGTCAGCCAAGCACTGGGATCAGTGGCGCCGCCGCAACCACGTTTTCGAGGAAGTCGCAGCCTTCGACAGCCAAGACCTCCACCTGACAAACGCGGGGACACCGGAACGTTTCAAAGCGGCGCGCGTGACCGCCGGGTTCTTCTCAGTGTTCGGCGTGAAACCCTGCCTCGGCCGCGCCTTCGTTCCTGAGGAGGATCGCGCCGGCGCTGGCAAACTAGCGATCGTGGGCTATGGGCTGTGGCAGAACCGCTTTGGCGCCGATCCCGGGCTCATCGGCCGCACGATCACGCTTAACGGCCAGGGGTACCGGGTCATCGGAGTGATGCCGCCGGACTTCGGCTTCCCGAAGGGCGCCGAGGTCCCATCTTATTATCGTTTTGCCCCACGCACGGATCTGTGGGTCTCGGCCTCGCTCACGCAGCGTGAGATTGATAACGGCTCACTCGGCTTCACCGTCGTGGCGCGGCTCAAGCCGGGCATCTCGGTCAAACAGGCACAAGGGGAGATGTCGATCATCATGCGGCAGCTCGAGAAGGAGGATCCGAACAACAAGGGTTTCAGCGTGCGAGTCATCCCGTTGCACGAGACGATCGTGAGAGGCCTGCGCCCGGCGCTGCTGGCAATCATGGCGGCGGTGGCAGCGGTGCTGCTGATCGCGTGCGCCAATCTGGCAAACCTGCTGCTCGCGCGGGCGGTCGCGCGCCGCAAGGAAATCGCATTGCGTGCCGCGCTCGGTGCCAGCCGCTGGCAGCTTATTCGGCAACTACTGATCGAGAGCCTGCTGGTATCGCTTGCGGGTGGCGCGCTTGGGCTCCTGCTCGCTCGCTGGGGCGTGGTGGTGCTGGAGCGGATGATACCCGCAGGCCTGCCGCGAGTTGGCGACGCGCGGCTCGATTCGATTGTCGTGGCCTTCAGCCTTCTTGTCTCCGTTCTGACTGGAGTTCTGTTCGGTCTTGCCCCGGCCTGGAATACGGCCAAGCTCGACCTGAACCGCTGGCTAAAGGAGGGCGGCCGGTCCTCGGCGGCGCAAGCCCATCCTCTGGTCCGCAGGGGCCTCGTAGTCTCGGAGATCGCCGTGGCGACGGTGTTGTTGGTGGCTACTGGACTGCTACTTAGGAGCTTTCTTAAACTGCAAAGCGTTGACACCGGCTTTCGCGCGGAGAATGTCGTCGCCGTGGAACTCTCGCTACCCGGCTCAGGGTTTTTCGAGCGCGGCAATGGCCGCTACGATCAGCCGGGCCGGAAGGCAGAGTTCGTCACCCGTCTGGTGGAGCGCGCCTCTGCACTGCCTGGGGTGACAAGCGCCGGCGCCATCTCCGAGCTGCCGCTGGCTGGCGGGGTGAATATGGAAGGCCTGACGTTCGAGGGTAGGCCGCAGCCGGACCCGAGTCGGCCGCCGGTGGCGGACTTCCGCTCGGTGACACCCGGCTACCTGCGCACGATGGGAATTCGGCTACTAAAAGGGCGGTGGTTCACGGACCAGGACCGTGCGGACTCGCTGCCGGTTGCCGTTATCGACGACACGATGGCACGCACCTACTGGCCGGCAGAAGAGCCGATCGGCAAGCGCTTTCGCAACCTGAACTCCAGCAAACCTTGGTGGACCGTGGTGGGCGTAGTACGCAGCGTAACTCACAACGGACTAGGCGCCGACAAACAGCCGGAGTACTTTCGCCCGTATTCGCAGCAGGAATTAAGCTGGACGACCCTGGTGATCCGGAGCGCGATCCACCCGCCGTCGCTGCTAGCCGGCCTGCGCAAAGAGATCTGGGCAGTGGACAAGGACCAGCCGGTCTCGAAGATCACCACTCTCGAGCAGGTGGTCTCTGAAGCGGCCGCTGCACCGCGCTTTCGCTCGGTGCTGATCGGCATTTTTGGCGCTTTCGCCCTGCTGCTGGCAACCCTGGGGATCTACGGCGTTATCTCGTATTCGGTCGCGCAGCAGACGCACGATCTTGGGATCCGCATCGCGCTAGGTGCCGGGAGTCGTGAGATTCTGTCGCTCGTCCTCGGAGGTGGTCTGGCGCTCGCCGCGACTGGAGTCGCGATCGGTCTTGCCGCTTCCATCGGCCTCACGCGGCTGCTGGCCTCCCTACTCTATGGCGTGACCCCGACCGACCTGTGGACATACGGCGGCGTCACGGTCCTGTTGCTGACGGTGGCACTGGTGGCAAGCTATGTACCCGCGCGGCGGGCCATGCGGGTAGATCCACTGGTGGCGTTGCACTATGATTAAGTGCGGACGCTCACCCGGGTAAAGCCCGTGGAAAGACGCCATCTCGCTGGCAACCCAGCAACGCTTCCTAACCTGGGTACCGACCTCAGTGTCCCGCTTGGTGTGCGGTTGAGTGTTACGCCGGGCGAATGTTCTGGTTCACGCGGAAGAAGTTTGTCGGATCGTACTTCTTCTTTATCGCGGCCAGGCGATCGTAGTTCTTGCCGAAGGAGGCTTTGGCGCGCTCTTGACCCTCCTCCATCATGAAGTTGACGTAAGCGCCTCCGGCCGAGTACGAGTGCAGGGAGTCGAAGTATTCCTTGGTCCAGTTGGTGATGGTTTCTTTGCTCTTCGGGTCAGGATCAATGCCCACAATAACACCCGCCACCAAACAGTCGCGATAGCTGAAGGCCGTGCCTGAACTGCTGACACGGTGAACCGCACCATTGATGGGGTAGAGGTGCGCTAGAGAAAGCCCCGAGGGAATCTTCTCGGCGTACTTCTGATGGACCGGAATAGACGCATCGCTGAGTTCCTTGTGAAAGTCGGCGCGCCAGTACATTTGCAGCCCGGGCGGCAAAAGGGGATCGAA
>JAEHDI010000320.1 GCA_016880505.1 Bryobacterales bacterium
CGGTTTGCCGGTGTGCACCTCGTATACGGGCTGGTTCTTTCTGTGCTGCTGGTTGAGTTGTTGCTGTGGAACTTCGAAAAGATCCCGTTCACGTGCTCCTACCTGCCCGGCAAGGCGAACGTGAAGGGGTTTTGGCCGCTTTACCTGGGAGCGTATTGGATTTACGCTCACTTCATGGCGAACATCGAGTACCGATTGCTCGACCGCCCCGCCGGTTTTGCGCTGTTCGTGCTGAGCGTCGCCGCCGCGACGGCCATGCTGCGCTGGCTCCGGCAACGGCAACTAGGGCCCGAATTCCGCTTCCTGTTCGAAGACCTGCCCGACCCCGCCGTCCGCACCCTCAACATCACGCATTGATCAGGGCCGCAAATGAACCCACATAAACGCGACTCGCGTGAACTCGCGTCCATTTTGCGTTCATTCCCGGCCCGCCTCCTCCCGTTCGTCATCGTCGAGGTCGAGCGAGAGCGGGGCGAAGACTGCCGTCCGCGTGCCTGGATAGGGTGTGTTCCACCCTCGTACCTGGTGCCATAGAATGCGGTTCAGCCGGTCCGACGGCGCTGCGTCCGGTACGTCGAAGCGCATCTTCATTGACGCCAGCGCCGCCTCCCGTGCGGGTCCCTTCAGTCCCTCGACCGCCGGGTTCTGCTCGAATAACGACTGGGCCGGCTCCTCGGCTTTGTACGGCGTCAGATCGGGCGTGTCCGTGAAGCTGTTCCGCATGTCGTGCGCGATCAGGTCGAACAGCGAAAGCGTCGGCAGCCCGAGAATCAGCTCGATCGTCTTCACCATGCTCTGCGTCGAGTAGAACGTCGAGTCGACCGCGCCGCGCTTGGTGTAGGGGCTTGCCACGAGTGCAACCGTGCGGTGCCCGTCCACGTGATCGACGCCGTTCTGCGCGTCGTCTTCCACTACGAAGATCGCCATCTTCGGCCAGAATTTGCTGCGGGAGAGTGCCTCCACGATCTTTCCCATCGCGAGGTCGTTGTCCGCCACCATCGCCTTCGCCGAGGAGATGCCCGGCTGCGCGCCGTTGGTGTGGTTCGAGGGAAGCTGGATCAGCACGAGGTTTGGCATCCTACCTTCTTCCTCCATCTTGCGAAAGTCTGCGAGGAAGATCTGCGCCCGCACCACGTCCGGAATGTGCGTTGTGTACGTCGGGTAGTTCCGCGCCAGAATCGTGTTCAGCTTGTCGATCGGCGCGGTGATGTTCCAGGTCTGAGTGAAATCCTCGCCGGTGCGCCAGCGCTCCAGTAGCGGCTGCCGCTCGGAGGACGGGACCGGCAGCCGTCCCGCATACTCGCCGTACACGCGGACGGTTTTCCCGCGCGCCAGCGCCGCGTCCCACAAGAAGCCGCTGTGCGAGTACGCGAGCGGGTCCGAGCCGTCGAACGGATAGCTGCGCCCGGCGTAGCCCGGCCACAGGCAGTAGGCGACCTCGTTGGCCTGCGTCAGCCACTGGTGCCCGTCGGCGCTGTTCCCTCCGGTTGCGTAGAAGTTGTCGATTACGACGAACTGCTCGGCCAGCTTGTGGTGGTTCGGAGTCACGTCACGGCCGAACATTACCAGCGAGGGGTCTCCGTTGCCCTGCGGCAGCGCGCCGAACACCTGGTCGTACGTGCGGTTTTCCTTGATGATGAAGACGACGTGTTCGATCAGCGACGGCTCGCCGGCGCGCGCCGGAATAGCGACCGGCTTCGCGTCCACGGCGGGCAGTGCGGACCGTTCCGAGGCGGAGCCCGGGAGGGGCAGCCGGTTGTTTTCTGCCACCGCGGTCGTATAGCTTGCCAGTTGCGCCTTGTCGGGGATCTCGATGACGTTTAGCGCCCCGCGGTACGAGTGCACAAAACGCTTGCGCGGCTCGTCGCGCCACCCCGAGCCGGCGCCGAGCAGCGACGTCACCGCAAGCAGTTTCCCGTCCGAGCTGAGCGCCAGCCCATTCGGATACCACGCCGTCGGGATCATGCCCTCGATGCGTCCGGTCGCCGCATCGAGCAGCATCACGGCGTTGATGCCGCCGCACGCCACATAAAGCCGCGCGCCGTCCGGGGAGAGCACTAGCGCCGTCGGCGCGATGCCGAACGCCTTCACCGCGAACGGGACAAGCGGAAAGGCGGCTGCGACGGTTTGCGTTTGCGTGTCGATGACGGAGATCGAGTCCGTGTTGGCGTTGGCTACGTAGAGCCGGTTCCGCTGCTCGTCCCAGGCGAGGGCCGTCGGATGGAGTTCAGCGGGGATCGTGTGGGTTGCCTTCATCGACTTGAGGTCCATGCGCGTGACGGTGCCCGTGGAGGCAATGCCGCGCTCATCCACGACGGCGCGGTCGGCGTCCGGTCTGAGACCCAGCGGGGCGGTCAGGTCTCCCGGTTTGGGCGGGCGGCCTCCCCAATTGCTCACGTAGGCGACGGAGCCGTCGCGCGAGAGCACGGCGCCGAACGGCACAAGTTCGGTGGGGATTGTGCCTGCGGATTTGCCGGAGGCGAGATCGATGACGGCCAGCTTGTTGTTGGCGGTGATCGGAATGAGGGCCAGCCGGCGGCCGCCGGTGTCGGTTTGCGTCGCAATCGCGATCGCCCCGGCGAGGAACGTGCCGAGGCCTGAGGCCACCGTGGCGGCTTGGCCTTCGTGAATCCGGATGAGCCGCACCTCCGCTTGGGCAGGCGGATCGGACCGGCGTCTCTCGCGCACCGCGACCGCGGCCAGCACGCCTCCCCCAAGCTCGTCGAAGCGGATGCCCTGCAGTCCCGGCGAGCCGCCATGCGGGACGGCGTCTAGCACGCGGTTCTGTTTCCAGTCGAGCCGGTAGACGTGCGAGGCGTGCAGCACCCACACCTCGGACGATGCCGCGCCGAACGCGGCGCCGTAAACGCGGCCGTTGAACACCGTGGGCACGCCTGCCGGCGTAATCGCCTGACGCGTGGTGACCACACCTGGATCGGTCACCGCGCGCGCCGGATGATCCACCGTCTGCGCTCCCAGGGCCGCTACCACCGCACCTACCACCACCAACTGTTTCAGCATTCGTCGCAGTCCTCCCCGTTTTACCGGCACTCGAAGCTAGCAGTGTAACGTCAGACGGGCGAAACACGTACGCACTTCTCGCCGCGTCTAGCCGTCACCCACCAACCGGTCCGCCAGTTCGTTCAGGTAGAACTCGACATAGGTGTAGCCCTGATGGCGGTCGCCGGTGGAAGCGCCGGCGGGGACGGTGCGGTTGGCATCCGAGGGATCTTTCGGGTTCAGTTCGTGCGTGCGCTCCCAGTCGTCGGGCATGCCGTCGCGGTCGGTGTCGCGCGGCGGGGGTACGGGCGTCAAGCCTTCCATCAGGCCGCCAGGCGGATCGTGACGTCCCCACGATCCCTTTCCAGCTCGCACTTCCTCCACGGTCCGCTTCGAGACGACGTCCCGCGGAAAGGAGCCAGCGATTCCGAGCACGTGCTCGTAAGCTTGTTCCGCCGAGTCTGTACCGACGGGCTTCACCGGCACGGCTCGCTGACCTCGAACACGACGATTCGCGGGCCCTCGGCCTGGCACGCTTCGTTCAGGCTGCCGGGACCGGACGGGTGCAGGTTCGTCACCTTGACCACCCGGCCGCTGCGCCCGCCGGCCGCCTTCCCACCGAACCCTTCTGCGCCCGGAAAGGCCGGCAGCCCGACGCCGGGCTCGCCATTCGCAAGGGCGAGGCTGAACGCCACC
>JAEHDI010000321.1 GCA_016880505.1 Bryobacterales bacterium
AGTCAGTTCTGCTATCGCCGATGAACCGAGATTACGCAGGTTCTCCGGGTCACGGATGGCGAACTGCCGGGCGTTGATGCCGAAAAAGTAGCCGAAGGACAGGGTGGGCAGCCATTCCGCGCGGGCCGCTTTGATCCCGTACGTCTCCTGCCGTACCGTTTCCTGAGCTGCGCGTATATCCGGGTTGTTCTTGCCGGCCGAGGCCTGTACGTCGTTGAGCGGCGGGAGCGGCGGTGCCGGCTCCAGGTCGTCCACCACCGTGAAGTCCTGGCGAAAGTCGGGGAAGATCAGAACGGCCAGACCGACTCGGGCCTTCTCCATGGCAAGTTCGGCCTCCTGCGCGTCCCGGCGCCGCTGTTCAGTCTGGACCTGCGCCTTTACCACGTCGGCGTGAGCGACCTCGCCTCCCGACTCCTGTTTCCGGGTGATGCCGAGGAACTGCTCCGCTTCCGTCAGGCTCTGGCGCGCGTTGGCGTTCCTGCGCTGGGCCGAGACGAGGCCATAGAAGCTCTCTGTCACCGCGACCCGAAGGCCCCGGGCGGCGATCTCAGCCCTGGCTTGGGCCACGGCCTCTGCGGCGATCGACATGCGGTACTCGGCGCGCCGGACAGGGGAGAAGATTTCGCCGTGGACCACAGCCTGGTGGTTGTAGATGTGCGTGCCATCGTTGGACACGAACACCCCGCTTTCGCTGCCGTTCGGCTGGGTGTAGATGAACTGGTTGAGCATGCTGACGCTGGGAAGCATCGCTGACTTGGCTTGCACACGGTCTTCGCGGGCCAGTTTGGTAGCGATGTCCGCGGACAGAAGCTGCAGGCTGTTGGCCTGCGCGCGCTTCAGTGCGTCGTCGAAAGAGACGGAAAGGGGAGCGACGGGCGTGGTCTGGCAGGGTGCATGCACCACCAGTGTCAGGCCGGCTCCGACTACCAGAAGAAGGCGGGACATGGTTCGCGGATCAATTGTATAGCAAAGACAGGCGAACTGATTCTCGAGAATCAGAGAACCGCTGAGGAGTCAACGGATTACGGCCGATTCAGCCGTGCGGGTCCCAGTAGGTTGGCGTTGCTGGCGCTATCCAGGCCCGAGGGGCCGTATGTCAAACAAGTAGTATTACTCGATGTCCACAGAACAGGATGGCCCGACTCGATCAAGTCGCATCCCTGCTACCTCCAACTTCAGGCTCATGTCCGTTCTGCCCAAGTCACGGCCCACTCTTCCATGACGGGCTGGGCCGGTCACCTCCGACGGCGGCCTGATTGTGGTCCGCGAACTGGATGAACGATTGGGCTTCGGCAATCTCACCGTCGAGCACTTGAGCGATTCGCGGCGCGGGTCCGGAAGGTCCAGGACGACCCCGCAAAACTCGAATCAAAACGCTTCATTCCCCTCTTGCGGGTCCGCAACCGGATGCGCCATATTGGGACTGGCTGAGCGTGGCGAAGCGCGATTCCCATGGCGGAGAACCTCCTGTGTTTTACGGAGGCGTTACGGATGCCGGTGTACGAACTCATCGGCCGCCGCATCGGCGGCGTGGACGAGGAAGGCAAGCTGGGTGGGATCGTCACGGCCGATGACATCAGTTCGGTGCTGAGGAACAGGTAGGCGATGCGGAAACTGTTAAGCCGTTTCCGCTACCACATTCTGGTCTTCTTCGCCGTCGTCGGGCCCGGTTTTATCACGGCCAACGTCGATAACGATTCGGGCGGCATCTTCACCTACTCGGCCGCCGGCGCGCGCTTCGGCTACCTGCCGCTATGGACCCTGCTCCCGATCACCCTGGTGCTGATCATCACCCAGGAGATGTGCTCGCGCATGGGCGCGGTGACCGGCAAGGGCCTCGCCGACCTGATCCGCGAGGAATTCGGCCTGCGCGTCACCTTCCTCATCATGACGCTGCTGGTGTTGGCCAATCTTACCAACGTCATGGCGGAGTTCGCGGGTGTGGCCACCTCGCTCGAGTTGTTCCATATCAGCCGTTACATCACGGTCCCTCTCTCGGCCGTGGCGGTGTGGTTCCTGGTGGTGAAGGGCAACTACAAGAGCGTCGAAAAGATCTTTCTGTTCGGGTGCGCGCTATACGTCACCTATATCATTTCCGGAATCTTGGTAAGGCCCGACTGGAAGGAAGCCGCCATCCAGCTTGAAGCCCAAGCTGATGCTGGACGCCGATTACATCTACATGCTGATCGGCATGGTCGGGACCACCATCGCGCCGTGGATGCAGTTCTATTTGCAGGCCGCCGTGGTGGACAAGGGCGTGTCGGTCAAGGAGTACGCGGCGTCGCGAGTCGAGGTGATCGTGGGCTGCATCATGACCGACGTGGTCGCGTTTTTCATCATCGTGGCTTGCGCGGGAGCGATCTACTCCGTACAGCCGCGGGACATTCACGACGCGTCGGAAGCGGCGTTGGGCCTCAAGCCCTTCGGTCAATATGCGTTCCTGCTATTCAGCGCCGGCCTGTTCAACGCCTCGATCTTCGCCGCCTGCATTCTGCCGCTTTCGACCGCGTATTCCGTATGCGAGGGCCTGGGTTTCGAAGCTGGTGTGAACCGCCGTATACGCGAGGCCCCTGTTTTCTACTTTCTTTACACGCTGCTGATCGTGGTTGGCGCCGGTGTGGTGCTGGTCCCAGGCTTCCAGTTGGTGCGCATGATTTTACTCTCGCAGGTGCTGAACGGCGTGCTGTTGCCCTTCGTGCTGATCTTCATGGTCTTGCTGATCAACAAGAAGGAACTCATGAACGAGTGGACCAACCCACGCTGGTTCAACGTGGTCTCCTGGATCACGGTGGTGATCATGATCGGCCTGACGCTGGCTCTGGTAGGCATCACCGTGCGGGGAGGGTAACGCCCCCCGTCATAGCTGCCAAAGGCTCAGCCCGGCTGCCGGGACTGCCTCTCCTGCCTGGCCAGTGGCTCCACTGCCACATTCGGAAACAACCACATCGGAAGCACCGCCGGCTGCTACTCGTTCCGCAGCGAGACGACGGGATCCACGCGCATGGCCCGCAGCGCCGGCAGGTAGCTGGCAAGCGCGGCCACCAGCCCGAGGAAGGCCGCCGCGGACGCGAATGTGAGCGGATCGGAAGCGCTGACGTTCACCAGCATTCCCCCGACGATGCGCGCC
>JAEHDI010000322.1 GCA_016880505.1 Bryobacterales bacterium
GTCGCGAGCGCAAGCCGGCAGCCATGGATCGACGCGAACGGATTCTGGATCGGCTACCTCCGCGCGATGTACCCGAACCGGCCCGCGGTTCTCGGGTACCTCCCAAATGAAGAAGCCGGACTCAAAGCGGACCGAGTGGTACCGCACGACTCGCTGGAACTCGCGCTGATCGAGGCATGGGCCAACGGAGGGAACTTCCTGCTGGCGGTGGAGCCAAGGTTCCGCAAAGCGCTCCTGGAAGGCAATGAGAAAGCGGGAACCGCGTGGCGCCAGTTGGGACGGACAGCCGCGTGGCTGCGCGAGCACGGTGCGCTTTTCGGGCAGCCCGTTCTGCCTGTGGCGACGGCGCTCGTGGAGGACGACATCACGGCCGAACTGGCGAACCTGATGTACCGGCAGAACGTCTCGCCGAGGCTTGCCTCGGCCGCCGCGCCGCCACCGCCGAATCCGCAGTGCCTGGCTCTCGTCGCGGCCAGTATTTCCGACCCGGCTCCCGAGGCGCGGAGGAAACTGCTGGCGCACACGGAAGCCGGCTGTAGTCTTGTGGTCGACGCACCGGGGGAAAAGGCGTGGTGGCGGGCGCCGGAACTGAAGCACGTTCGCGCGCAGGAGGACCGCGACTTTTTCTCGCTTGGACGAGGTCAGGTCATCGCATACCGCGAGCAGATTGCGGATCCGAGCGAGTTTGCACTCGACGTGATCGACATCGTGACGCAGAAACAGCGGGCGGTGCGCCTCTGGAACGCTCACAGCGTGATCGCGCTCGCGACCGCCGGTCCGAAGACCGGACCCGCACCCGGGGCGGCGGCGTTGTGCGCGATCAACTACGGGGTGCCCGTCGACATGGATTTTCCCGCGCGGATTCAGGGACACTACGCCAAGGCGACGCTGTTGCGTCCCGAGGCGGCTCCCGTGCCGCTGAAGGCGGTGAAGCGGGGGACAACGACGGAAGTCTACGTTCCGGAACTGAGGCGCCTCGGCGTGATCGTCTTCAGTTAGACTGTAGAGCAAAGGGGAGATCGGCATGACACTGAGCCGGCGAAACTTTATCCGCACTGGGACAATGGCGGCGGCAGGAGCGGCCGCCGGTTTCCGGCTGGATGCGGCAGCCAGCCGCGCGCCGCAGGCATACTTCGGTTTGCACGCGTTTATTGAGAGCAATCCGAAAGCGGTGTTCATCCGCCGTACACATGTTGCCGACAAGATGGACGCCGCGGCCGTGCAGGCAGAGGGCCTTTCGCTTGCGCGTCAGATCTTCGTGCCGATGGAGCGAGCCGGCATCCCGGTGACGTACCG
Organism: Bryobacterales bacterium; assembly: GCA_016880505.1. Taxonomy (GTDB): domain Bacteria; phylum Acidobacteriota; class Terriglobia; order Bryobacterales; family Bryobacteraceae; genus JAEHDI01. Next base: position 1,297 of record JAEHDI010000322.1, read on the forward strand.
CATCATCCTAAAGCCGAACCATACGAGCATTCCGGAGAGACGCCGCCCGATCCAGGAAAACTGGGGCACCGGCACCGACCCGCATTTTTATGAGGGCCTGGTGATCGGGATGAAGGAGATCGGGCTGAAGAAGTTCCATTTCATCGAAGCCAACTCGTTTCACCTCTGGAATGTTCGCGGCTGGGTCGACATCAACGAGCGCCATGGGATCGAGATGAACGAGTGCGATCGCCGCGCGCGCCACTTCAAGGACGGCTACGACCTGACTTGGAGCAAGGTGCAGGATGGCGTGATCTTCAAGCGAATCCCCCACTACGCGCCAGTGAATGAGCCCGACACCTGGCTGTTCAACATCGCTAAGTGGAAGTCGCACGGCATGTGCCTGACGCTGACCGCGAAGAACGAGCAAGGGCTGGTTGTGCTTCCGTTCACGCGATTTTGCCAAGGCTGGCAGGGTGTGACGGGCGTGTCGGACATCATGAAGGGGGATATCCAGCCGGAGGCCGAGCCGACCGTAAAGAAGTTCTTCGAACGCCACGTCCGCACTTACGGCCGGTACAACAGCCGGGCACAACTCAGTCCAATGCACCAGGAAATCTGGGCCCACAAGACGTGCGACAACACGAGCGTGTTGAAAACCGGCCTGGCGATGATCGAGGGAATTGTCGGGCGCGACGGCGACGGATTCGGCATCGGAAACGATCACCTGACGAACCTGGTGATGTTCGGCAAGGACAAGTTTCTGGTGGACCTGATCGGCCTTTATCTCGGCGGCCACGAACCGGGCAATGTGCATCTGTACCGCATCGCGAAGGAACGGGGCCTATGCCACACCTTCAA
>JAEHDI010000032.1 GCA_016880505.1 Bryobacterales bacterium
ACTCAACCTCCTCAGTACTGGATTCGATCCCTCGAACTGGCGGGGAGCAAAAACTCCCCGAAATTCTGACCGCGGCCCGCACCGGGCCAGAACATCGCAATCGCCGAGCGGAACGGATACTGCGCTCGAATCTCGACCCACGCGAACTGCCTTCCGTCAGGGAAATCTTCGGGCGCACTTCCCACCGGGCCGCCCGGCCAGGACAGGTCACCTGGATCACCGGAACCGAGACAGTCAGCGAGCGTTGCACAGGTGAAGGTGCCACGGCTGGTGGAAATAAACTGCAGGTCTTTCAGTTCTTCCGGCACGAAGCCTACGGCATTGCGGCGAATCCGCTCAGAGATATCGCGGATCGTGACGACGCAATTGCTGGGGTATACGTTGCAGTTGTTGCCGTGGACGATGGCAAAGCGCGTACCATCTTTGATGGCGCTGGCAAGCGTGTGATAGAGCCACATGCCACGGGAGATCTCGAAGATCGAGATCAGCATGAAGATCACCGGAATCCCGACAAGCGTGAACTCCAGCAGGGTGCTTCCTCGTTGTTTCTTGCTCGGCTCCATAGCTACGGCCTCGTTTTTCCATACATCCGCGACTCGGCGGTCCGAGTTATTGTGGTCTTGCCGGTGAGCAGCCCGGGGATCGGTATCAGTTGGACGGTCTCATATCTCACCTGCACGCGCGAGAAAAGCTTCCCGTCAGCATCGAAGTCACTTAAGGCATCCACCTGGACGCTGGCTGGCAGATCATCGCACGTTAGTCTCGTATTGGGGTCCGCTGCGTCCGGGACATTGGGCAGCCGTTCCATTTCCCTCAACACCAATTCGCATGCTTCTTGCCGGTTCCCCGCCGATCCTTCGCTTCGCGCCGTCGTGATGGCGGCCACTCTCGCGGCGTTCTGCACCGTGATAAGAGCATAAGCGTAGAAGCCCATGTCCAGCGCACCGACGAAGAGAAAGAAGATCCAGGGCGCCATGAGCGATAGTTCGACGATTGCGTGACCTCTCCGAGCTTCCCTACACGGGTTTTTCATTCTGACCGTCCCCCCTCAGCCCTTTAGACCCCGGCTTCACGGCTCGGCGAAGGCCAGTGCCACTCGCCGGCAATCCCTCGACTGCAAAACCCAACATCCTCGACACCTGCTTACGCTTCCAACCGGAAGTCTTGAATCGATTGTGTAGTAGGTGCTGTTGACGTGTCAATCGTATCTTAGGGACGGGTCGAGGCTAGGAGTACTGTACCCTGGCAGGACTCCAATACCCCTGTTAACCTGGCTCGGGCGTAGACTCGGATGAGCGAAAGCGCTTGAAGCCATGATGATGATTTGGTCTCTCGCTCTGCTGGTTCAAACAGCGGTTGCAGCGGACGCACTGCCAGGTACCTCTCCTCTCCGGGAGGATGCCGACTACGCCGCGCGGATGGTCGAGGGCATTCACCGCTTCCTTGATCGCGAAACCGCGACGGCTGCCAATGCTCGCGAATCGCGATGGAAGCGTGCTTTCCGGACGCGGAACGCCTACGAGGCATCGGTCGCGCCGAACCGCGAACGGTTTCGAAGAATCATAGGGTTAGCTGATGCGAGGGTGCCGTATGACGCGCCGATGCTGGACATCGTCGCCGGGGGCGCCGTGATAGTCGTGAAAGGTGCTGGCTACACGGTGCGGGCGGTGCGCTGGCCTGTGCTGCCAGGCGTTGACGGCGAAGGATTGTTGCTGGAACCGGACCGCGAACCCGTGGCTCGGGTTGTCGCGCTGCCCGACGCAGACTGGACGCCGGAGCTAATTGCAGGACTGTCGCCGGGACTTCCGGCGGAAGCCCAGTACGCCCGGCGTTTGGCCGAACAAGGCGTTCTTGTACTGGTACCGGTTTTGATCGATCGGAGGGACACGTTCTCGGGGAACGCCGCGCTCGGGCGTCTCACCAACCAGCCGCACCGCGAATTCATCTACCGGATGGCGTACGAAGTCGGACGGCACATTATCGGGTACGAGGTCCAGAAGGTTCTTGCTGCCGTCGATTGGTTCCTGCAAAGCGAAAAGAAAACACCGATCGGAGTCTTTGGGTATGGCGAGGGCGGTCTGATCGCTTTCTACAGCGCGGCGGCGGACACACGGATTGACGCGGCCGGCGTCTCCGGCTACTTCGGGCCGCGCGAAGGGCTGGCCAACGAACCGATCTACCGTAACGTCTGGGGCCTGCTGCGGGAGTTCGGCGATGCGGAGATCGCCGGATTGATCGCACCGCGCGCGCTGATAGTGGCAACTTCTCCGGGACCCGTGGTGACCGGGCCTCGTCCGGAGACGAAGGAGCGCAGAGGCGCCGCGCCCGGTGCCCTAGCGGGACCGGATCCACGCTACGCGGGTACGGAAGTCCACCGCGTCCTTCGCTGGCACATGCAATTACCTGGTGATCCTCGCCCGCTCTTTTCGTTCAGTCTTGGCGGTACGAGCCGGATCAGCGACCATGGGACGCTCAGTGCGTTTCTTGAAGGGCTTGGCGCGAAGTACGATCTAAATCTGCACGGCGCTCTGCCAGGGGATCTTCGGACCGGCTTCGATCCCGAAGCGCGGCAGCGGTGGCAGTTCGATCAGCTTGTCGATTTCACGCAGGCGGCGGTGCGGGGCGCCGATGCGGCGCGGAGGAGATTCTGGGCGAAGGCCGACACATCGTCGGTGGAGGCGTGGCAGCGCAGCACCGAGTGGTACCGGCGCTACCTGTGGGACGAAGTGATCGGCCGGATGCCAGATCCTTCAGAGCCGCTCGAGGCGCGTACTCGCGCCATCTACGAACGGCCGAACTGGACTGGATACGAGGTTGTGCTGCCGGTGTGGCCGGACGTGATCGCGTATGGAGTGCTGCTCGTGCCGAAGGAGTTGAAGCCGGGCGAACGGAGGCCCGTGGTCGTCTGCCAGCACGGGTTGGAGGGCAGGCCCCAGGACGTGGCGCTGCCGGAGGACCGACCGGCGTACCACGCCTTCGCCTGTCGTGTCGCGGAGCGCGGGTTCGTCGCC
>JAEHDI010000323.1 GCA_016880505.1 Bryobacterales bacterium
AGCCATGTGTGGATCTTTCTGCTTTCGAAAGGTATAAAGCGGGTTTAGGGCGAGTCCTCCCCCTCATGGTCAAAGTGCTGGCTTAGCGGTATTCGCGGAGGATAAGGACGGAGCCAGGCGCACAGCCGAATCAAAACCGAAATCCTGAGAAATACACATGCGTGCGATCTTTACGGTCCTCTTGAGCGTGGCCGGGGCGCTGTCCCTGCCGGCGGCGCAGAATTTTGACTTCGTCGTCTATGGCGGCACCGCCGGCGGCGTGATGACAGCCGTCAGCGCGGCCCGCGAGGGCGCGAGCGTGGCTCTGCTGGAGCCCGGCCGGCACGTCGGCGGCATGGTGACCGGCGGCCTCAGTCGGACAGACCACGGGAAGAAGGAGACCGTCGGCGGGTATTCGCTCGAGTTTTACAGGCGGCTCGGAAAGAAGTATGGAGCCGAGATCGAGTGGTACCCGGAGCCTCACGTGGCCGAGCAGGTGCTGCTCGAAATGATGAAAGAGACCGGCGTCAAGGCCTTCTATGGACACCGGCTCCGCGAGAAGACCGGAGTGCGGAAGAAGGGCCGCCAAGTCGTCGAGATCGTGATGGAGAATGGCGCTGCGTTCCAGGCGAAAATCTTTGCGGACTGCACATACGAGGGCGACCTGATGGCGCAGGCCGGTGTCTCGTACACGTGGGGGCGCGAGGGTTCCAGCCAGTACGGCGAGTCGCTGGCAGGGGTCCGGCCGAAAGACCGCGGCCATCAGTTCGACTTCCCGGTTCCGGCGTACGACGACAAGGGCCGGTTGTTGCCGGAGATCGGCACGCAGCCACGGGGCGAGTTGGGAGCGGCGGACAAGAAGGTCCAGGCGTACAACTACCGGCTGATCATGACGAAGGAGCCGGCGAAGCGTCGCTCTATCGAGAAGCCCGCCGACTACGATCCTTGGCGGTACGAACTGCTGGTGCGCTGGCTCCAGGGATTCGAGAAGCACCACGGCCGCGCGCCACGCATCGACGAAGTACTGTTGATCGGCCCGTGCCAGGGCAATAAGGCGGACTTCAACAACCGTGGCGCCGTCTCAACCGATTACATCGGCAAGAGCTGGGACTACCCCGAAGCGAGCTACAAACGGCGCGCAGAAATCTGGCGGGAGCACGCCGACTACACGAAAGGTCTCCTCTACTTCTACGTGACGGATCCGCGCATCCCGAAATCATTGCAGGACGACATCCGGCAGTGGGGGTACGCGAAAGACGAATTCACGGACAACGACAATTGGCCCTACCAACTGTACGTGCGCGAGGCGCGCCGGATGACAGGCGGCTTCGTAATGACGCAGAAGGACATCCAGACCGAGCTGACAAAGCCCGACGCGATCGGCATGGGCTCCTATAACAGCGACTCGCACAACGTCCAACGCTTTGTGCAAGCGGACCGCACTGTGCAGAACGAGGGCAACATGGAAGTCTCGGTGACTCCATACCAAGTCCCGTACCGAATTCTTCTCCCGAAACGGATGGAGGCGGAGAACCTGCTGGTGCCGGTGTGCTTCTCGGCCAGCCACGTGACATACTCGACCCTGCGAATGGAGCCGGTCTACATGATCATCGGACACGCGGCCGGCGTGGCAGCCAAGATGGCGATCGACAAGAAAGTGGCGGTGCAGGAGATCGACACGAAGGCATTAACCGCCAGGCTACGCGCGCAGGGAGCGGCGATGGAGTGGAAGCGGCCGTAGCGTTGGCGGCCGGCAAGTCGCCGGAGAGGGCCGGCAACGTCGCCCCGGTTACGATAGCCGCACTGGACCTTCGTCTTCCGAGAGAGTCCGCAGGATTCTGTCTTTGTTTCGTTCGATCCGCTCGAGCGCCGAATCGAGCGCCACCCAGTAGAACGCGGCGCCCAGGGCGGCGGCGATGGCGATCACGCTCCAAAACGCAGTGTCGCTCGTGAAGGCGTAACGCGCGCCATAGGCGAGCAGGATCGGAATTGCGGCTGCCGGGTAGATCAGCAACAGCATTGCGCGGAGCCGGCCGGCGCTGGCGGCGCCTGTGGAGCGTTCCGGATTGATGGCCCGAGGATAGTAGACCGAGCTGACGTTGCCGGCGCCGAGCAGGTAGAGGGAGAAGGTCAACGCCACGGCATACGCCTCGGCCGCCTTGACGGCGGTGAGCGGCATCCGGAAGGCGGCCCATACGCAGATAATGGCCGTGATCTCGAGAAACACGAAAAACAGTGCGGCAATGTTCTTTCCGGCAAAGACGCGCGAAATGGGCATGGGCAGCAGGAAGTAGATCTGCGCCGCGGAGCGGTCGAATCCGAATACGTTCCAGAAGGCCACGTCGCCTAGAAGCAGCAGGGCATACCCGCTGACCATCGCGAGGTGATCGCCGGGCGGCAAGGGGCCGCCCCCGCGGCGCAGGATGATCGGCAGGAAGACAATCACACCGAAGGTAAACCCCATCAGGAAGACGAGCCGGAAGCGCGGCGTCCGAAACAGCGACCGCAGCTCCTTCTCGATGATGACCGCCAGTGGATCCGAAAAAAGCATACCGGGGACCCTATAGAAGCGGTCCAGCCACGGACGGCTCTCCCCGGAGGTCCTGCCCTTACTTTCCGCTGCGGCAGCGTCGAAACGAAGGCTTCGCGCGAACTGCCATCGCCCGAAGAACAACGCCGTGATCGTCCATCCCAGCAGGACCAGCCAGAGGGCTGCCGTTCCCTCCCCCGAGGCCAGCCGGGCAGTGGCCGACCAGGGCCACCACATTTGCGCCTGGGCCGAAACGAACCGGCGTAACGGCCCCGGCACGCCGGTGACAAACAGCAGTTGCGGGACGGCGGCGGCGAGCAGAATCAACAGCACGATCAGCTCGCGGACCCGCCTCCGGGCCATCCAGCGCTCCATCTGATTTCGCAGACCGGCCGAGACGAGCAGATTGAAGACAACGAACGGCAGAACGGCCAGGGTCCCGATGCGGTGAGGCAGCGCCGGGTTGACAAGCAGGCCCGCGGCCAGCCCCGACACCAGCAACATCATCTCGATACACGTGGACAAGCGGAGCAGGACTTCCACCTCAAACAAGCGCCGCGCCGGAATCGGAAAAACGAGCAGCTTACGCAGGTCGATCGAGGCGCCCATGGAGGCCGTCAGCAGCGGCGTTAGCTGCCAATAGACAAAGACCGCGAGCAGGCCGTTTGGCAATACGAGGGGCAGTATCCTCCGGACTCCTGGCTGGCTGACGAAAAAGCCGATCGCGACGGCGAGCATAGCCCACATACCGTACCACGCGAGAATTGCCAGCGCCGGCAGGACGAAGCTCCCCATGCTGTTGCCACGGCGAAAATTCAGCAGCGTCCGCCACTGCGCCCAGAGGATGGCCAGGATCGGGTCAGACATGGACCTACAACCAGTCGAGCTTCTCGATGGCGCGCTCGCCGCCCACAGTGCGCACGAACACGTCCTCGAGCGTGTCGGCACCGAGGCGCAGTTCTCCGATGGCGCTCTCCATCACGAGCCGGCCCTCGTGTATGATCGCAACGCGGTCGCAGAGCCGTTCCACCACTTCGAGCACGTGCGAGGTGAGGAAGATCGTTGCGCCCTGGCGGACCTGATCGAGCAACAGATCCTTCATCATCCGCGCTCCCACCGCGTCGACGCCCTCGAACGGTTCATCCATTAGGAACAGCTCGGGCCGATGGATTATAGACGCCGCCATTGCGATCCGCTTCCGCATCCCCTTGGAATACTCGGCGATCAACTGCCGGGGATTTCCGTCAAGCTCGAACAGGTTGAGCAGTTCGCGCGCCCGTTCCTTCGCAACGGGCCTTCCGAGACCGTACATGCGCCCGACGAACTCGAGGAATTCCGCTCCGGTCAACCGGTCGAACAACAGCGACTCGTCCGGCACCAGGCCGATTTTCCGCTTGATGGCCAGCGCCTGCTCGGGCATCGGCAGGCCGAGAAGTTCGATCGATCCGGAGCTCGGCGGCGTCAGGCCGATCAACATTCGAATCGTGGTCGTTTTTCCGGCGCCGTTCGGGCCCAGAAAACCGAAAAAACAGCCACGGGGGACCTCCAGCGTTAACCCGTCGACGGCGGCTTTGTCGCCGTAGATCTTGCGCAGGTCGGCGACCCGGATGGCGGGAGAGGCGTCCTCCATAATCCTCTCTATCCTACTTGATACCGCCAGGCGCGCCGATAGTGAAGTTCATGAGCCTCCCGTCCGATAGAGAAGAGGATAATTGCAATGCTGACCGTCCGGCCCACGCTCGCGCGCGACAAGCTCTTACATAGACTGGACCGGCTGCCGCCGTTCTCCCCGATCCTAAACCGGGCACTGGCCAGTTTGTCTCAGGAGAACGTCTGCTTCGCCGAGGTCGCCGAACTGCTCGAAAAAGACACCGTGCTCGCAGGCAACGTCTTGCGCGTGGTGAATTCGGCCCTCTACGGCCTACAGCGGGAAGTCAACTCCGTACGCCACGCCATTTCGCTGGCCGGGATTCACCGGGTGCGTAACACGGTTCTCGCTCTCTCAGTCACGCGCATGTGGCGTCATCCGGCCGAAGCGCACGGCTGGAATACCGTGGCGTTCAGCCTCCACTCGGCGGCGACGGCGTGCTTCAGCGACCTGCTCGCCCAGCTCGTCTCCGTGGAATACCCGGAAGGCGCGTTCACCGCCGGCCTGTTTCACGACCTTGGAAAGCTCCTCGTGGCAAACGAGCTGCCCCGGGTTTATGAAGTGTTGCGAACGATGGACGGCCGGGAGGAAAGCGCGATCCTTGAGTGCGAACTGGAGCTTGCTGGAATTCACCACTCGGCGCTTGCCGCCGAAGCTCTAGAACGGTGGAAGCTTCCGCCTGCGATCCGGGAAGCAGTCAGGCTGCACCATACTCCGGGGAGCAGTTCCGTCGGGCCCCTCAGCCTCGGCCAGGTTGTCTGCACGGCCGACCGATGCGTCAGAGCGCTGGGTCTCGCCGTCGCGCCGTCGGCCCCGCCGGGAAAATCCGCCGCACAGATCCTCGGCCAA
>JAEHDI010000324.1 GCA_016880505.1 Bryobacterales bacterium
GACGTGCCGGTGCAGGTCGAGGCGCCCTCGCTCCGGGGACTCGCCGCCGCCCTGCCCGTCGCGGACGGCGCGCGGCTGACGTTCGCGCTGAACGACGGCGCGGCGGAGGCGTCGCGGGGCCTTCACCTGGAGCTGCCCGAAGGCGCCGAAGAGCACGTTCGTGAACGAACGGTTCATCGCCCGGCACATGATTACGGAGAGAATGAAGCCGGACGACCCGTCGAGCGCGCCCGCGATCACGAGCAGGTAGTTATTCAGCGCGAAGCCCATGAAACTCGCCGACAGGCCAGCGTACGAGTTCAACAACGCGATGACCGTCGGCATGTCAGCGCCGCCGATCGGAACGATCAGCAACACGCCGAAAATCAGCGCCAGGATCGAGAAAATCGGAAAGGCCCAGGTTGCTTCGGGGTGAATGCAGAGGTACACGCCGAACAGGACCGCCGCGCCGAGGATCGACAGGTTAAAGATGTTCTGTCCTTTGTAGACAATCGGCCGCTGCGGCAGGACCTCCTGGAGCTTTCCGAACGCCATCAGACTTCCGGTGAAGGTGAGAAAGCCGAGCAACACCTCGATGGACAGCGCCACCATCGTGAAGCCATGAGGCGTTTCGCGGTAATACTCGGCAACACCGATCAGCGCCGCAGCCAGCGCGCCGAAGGCGTGCGAGAGCGCCGTCCGCTGAGGCACGGCGGTCATCGGCATCAGATACGCCAGCGGGATGCCGATGGCCGAACCGACCAGAAAGGCGATGAAAATCCACTGATAGTTCACCACCTCGAACCGCAAAAGCGTGCCGACCACCGCGAGCAGCATGCCCAACTCGCCGGCCCATACGCCGCGCCGGGAGGTCGCGGGGTGGCTCATCCACTTGAGTGCAAGGATGAACAACGCCGCCGCGACAATATAGCTGGCCTGAACGAAGAGGTTCGTCATTTCTTTCCCGGCTCCCGCTTCTTGAACATCTTGAGCATGCGGTCCGTGATCAGGTAGCCGCTGACCACGTTGATCGTCGCCGCTGTCACCGCGATGAAGCCGAGCACGCGCCCTAGGTTGGTGGCGTGTGCCTCGCCCGTAATCAGGATTGCGCCGACCACCGAGATCGCCGAGATGGCGTTGGTGAGCGACATCAGCGGAGTGTGCAGCAGCGGCGACACTCTCTTGATCAGCTCGACACCTAAGAAGGTCGCGAGCATGAACACATACACGCTTAACTCATTTAATGCCACGGTCCTGGTTCCCCTACAGTGATTTCTTTGGCAAATGCCTCTGGAAATGTCGCAGTGTACAACATCTGCCCCCCGGTTTGCCTGCCACCCCCGCCAGGTGGCTCCCTACCGCCGGTCGAGCCGCCGGATCTTGATGTTGCGGAACCACGCCTCGTCTCCGTGGTTCTGAAGGCTGATCGGACAGCCAGCGGTGCGGGGGTTCGCCAGCAGCCGGTAAACCGGCGATGAGGGCGTCCATCGCCTCGCCAGCGACTCCGTGACTGCCGGAGAATCGAGGAATGTGTCGAGCACCTTCGCGCCGTTCAGCCAATGTTCTGTGCGGTTACCGCGCACGACGATACGGGAGCTGTTGAATTCGCCCGGCGGA
>JAEHDI010000325.1 GCA_016880505.1 Bryobacterales bacterium
GCTCGTTGGAGGCCTCGCGTTCCGCCACGCGCCGGGCCAGGTCGGACGGCGGCGCTTGAGCTGCCGCCAGGCTCGCCAGCCAGACGAGTGCTAAGATGAACCGAGTGCAGGCCGCGCTCCGCCGATACGCCGCCGTTCTGATCTGCATCTGGCTTGTTCTGGGAGCGGGGGGCTTCATCTATTCTCGATTCCTGAGTATACCTGTCGGCATCGCCATTCCCCTGCTGGTTGCTCTCCTGGCCGAGATTTCGCTCTATTTCGCGCCTGCGTTCCGCGAGTTCCGCGAGACGCTGGCGGCCCGCTATTCGGCGCCCCGGATTGCAGCCGGGCTCGTTGTGGGCGCCGTAGTGCCGTACCTGATCTACAGTCTTCCAACAGGGCAGTTTCGCGTAAGCGCGCTCGCGGGAATCGCTTTGCTCGCGACAGTGGCCGCCGGGTGGTACCTGGTAATGCCGCACAAGCCGGCTTCCGATTTCGCGTTTCTCGCCTTCCTCGCCGGGATCGTGTTGTGGAAGGTCTTCCCCGATCTCTATCCGAGCCCGGCGCCGCGCGTCCGGATCGACATCCTCGGCCAGTTGATGTGGATTCGCACGGGAGTCAGCGCGATGCTCATGCTGCGCCGGATGGAGGGAACCGGTTTTGGTTTCGTACCGCTGCGCGGGGATTGGAGGATCGGCCTGCGCCACTACGTATATTTCCTCCCGGTCGGAATACCACTCGCACTCTTGACGGGTCTGGTTCGCTTTCGCCCGGTCCCTCTCGAGTGGTGGAAATTTGCGCCGCTTGCCGCGGCGACTTTTTTCGGGATGCTTTGGGTGGTGGCGCTCTCCGAGGAGTTTTTCTTCCGAGGCGTCCTGCAGCGCCAGTTGAGCCGCCTGCTGGCCAGCGAGACTGCGGCTGTCCTGATCGCTTCCGTCCTGTTCGGACTGGCGCATCTGCCGTTTCGCCAGTTCCCAAACTGGAGATTCGCGTTGGTCGCGACAATCGCCGGCTTCTTCTATGGAAGGGCTTTCAGCAGAGCCGGCAGCATCCGTGCCGCCATGGTCACACACGCGCTGGTCAATACGACCACGCGGATGTTGTTCGCGTAGGCGGTTCTATACCCCTTCCAGCGCTTGCGCGAAGTCTTCGAGCAGATCACGCCAGTCTTCAATGCCGACTGAGATTCGCACGAGTCCGTCGGTGATCCCGGCTAGCCGGTGCTCCTGTGGCGTAAGCCCTGAGTGAGTTGTGGTCATCGGATGGCAAGCGAGCGTCTCCACGCCACCGAGAGATACAGCATTCCGAGCGATCTTGAGATTCCTGAGAAAGTCGAAAGCCGCCGGTTTTCCGCCGAGCAACTGCATCGAAAAGATCGCACCAGGATACGCGCACTGCGCCAGCCGGATTCTGACCTGTTCCGGGTCGTCGAAGAGCGTCGGATAGTGGACTTTCCTCACTTTTGGATGAACTGCCAGACGCTCGGCAATCCGTTGCGCGTTCTTGCTCTGCCGGTTCATCCGCAGGGTGACCGTGGGCAGCCTGCCGTCAAGCAGCCAGCACTCGTCCGGCGGCAGGATGTTGCCGAAGATCGCGCGCCGCAGCCTCATCGGGCGAATCAGATCCGGGTCACCGGCCAGGGCGGCTCCGGCGATGAGGTCGCTGAAGCCCGAGAGATACTTGGTGGCTGAGTACAGGACCATGTCTGCGCCAACAGAGAGGGGGTGTTGGAAGGTCGGCCCAAGAAACGTGTTGTCGACCATCACGACCACGCCGTCACCGCGCAGGGAGGCGGCGGTGGCCGCCTGGCGGATATCCGTCATCATCATCGTCGGGTTGGCCGGAGTCTCGATGAAGACGATGCGCAGGTTTCTCGCCGCCCGGATGGCCTCGTCCAGTTCGAACCCGTTTCCGGCCGGCACCGCGACGCAAGTGACGCCAAAGGGCTCCAGCAGTTCGTGAATCAGGTGCTGCGTTCCACCATACAGCGGCGCCGTATAAACGATCGTATCTTCCGGTCGCGCGAACGTCAGGAACGCCGTCATGATGGCGGCGAGACCGGAGTTGAAAACCGCCGCCGCCTTTGCGCCCGGTTCGAGGGGGACCATCTGATCCTCTAAGATCTCGGCGTTGGGGTGGTTCAATCGGGCATAGATTAGTTCGACATGCTCGCCTGCTTCGGCCTGAGCACGTCCCGTAGACACCGCGAAACTCCGTTCCGCCGCCTCAGGACTGGAGAAAACGTAGGTCGAACACCGGAACAGCGCAGGCCGGGCTGAACCGACCGATAGAGTGGGATCAAAGCCACGCGTAAGCACCTCAGTACCAGGGCGCAGGGGATGAGAGGAATGCTTGAGGTGGGCCATACACCCTCCTGCTCAGAGTGTATACCAGACCCACAAAGAGGTGGTGAAAAATTGGATCCGGCTCAAATCAAGGAACTGGGCCGACCGCTTGGTCCGGCCACAGCTCTGTATTCACGAGGTTTGGGGGGCGGCGGCCTTCGAGGATCGCCACCGCGTTGCTGACCGCCATCA